>JBKJYB010000023.1:0-2912 GCA_046716045.1 Nitrosospira sp. | reverse complement strand
CGGTGTCTGGCGCGACCGTGACAATTGTTGCTGTGGGAAGCTGCGCGATCCGGGCTCTACAAGGTGGTGATAGTAATTACAACGTTGCGCCGAATGTCGATCAAGGCTTTAGTGTGGGGCAGGCGGGTCAGACGATTACTTTTACCACCTTGCCGAACAAGAACTTAGGGGATTCCGCTATTAGCATAAGCGCCACGGCATCTTCGGGCCTTACGGTTTCATCCACCACCACCACACCTGCGGTATGTACATCGAGCGGAACTAATGGTAGCACCATCACCTTGGTAGCCCTTGGCACCTGCACGCTGAGGTTAAGTCAGGGAGGCGATGCAACGTATATGGCAGCCCCTGATATGGATCATAGTTTTAGCGTGAGTGCAGTGGTGCCGGGAGCACCGGCGATAGTCAGTGCCAGTGCCGGCAATGGGCAAGTAATCGTTAGCTTTACTGCCCCGGCATTTAGCGGTGGAGCCACGATTACGGGCTACACCGTCAGCTGTAACCCCGGTGCGATCACGGCGAGCCGGGGGACGAGTCCGATCACGGTGACCGGGCTTAGCAATGGCACGGCCTACAGCTGCAGTGTGCGGGCCATCAACACCGTAGGGACAGGACTAACCTCAGCAACGGTCAATGTCACCCCAACCCAAACAAGCTACAGTGCACCGACTGCGACTGGCAGCGGAATAGCGAGCTTGAGCTTTAGCGGAGGGGGGCCGGGCTGCACCTTTAGCCAAGTGCGCTTTATCCCAGTGACCGGAGATCCAAGCTCACCGCCTGCGCCACCCCTTGGGGTGAGCTTTCCTCATGGCCTTGTAGCTTTCACCACCAGCGGTTGTACCCCGGCATCGACCTTGAACTTTACCTTGACACTACCTGCAACGATGCCGGGTGCCGGGACTATTTACTGGAAGTATGGAGCCGAGCCTAGTATGGCTCAAACGCACTGGTACCCCTTGCAAGCAACCGTGACTGGCACTACCGTCACCTTCTCTATCACCGATGGTGGGCAAGGTGACGCTGATCTCAACGCCAATGGCTCCATTACCGATCCCGGTGGGCCAGGGTTCAACGTTGTTTCAGCAGCTTCCATTGAGCCGATTCCAACGTTGAGCCACTGGACCGCGATGTTGCTAATCGCTCTGACAGTCATTTTTGGATGTATCGCAACACGAGCGCGCACCAAGCGCGCTGTTATTTAGAATTTACACCGTCTTTGATGGCACCTCTACATTCACCACCAATCGCCCGATTCGGGTCTTGCGAAGCCAATGTACGATCGGTCCACCTTGATTCCCCGCCGTAGGCATACTCTAAGTCAGCTTGACCACGCAGAGTCATATTCATTTATCGCTCACAATTTTGCGTTCAAATAACACTTATTTATGTTGCGCTTCTCCATTCTCTTCGCCGTAATCCTGGTCACGCTGTTTGCGGCCGAGTTGACGCAGCCCATGCAAAGCGCCGTCGTGCTCCCGTGGACCGCAGCGCTGGTGCGTATTAGTGCCGGCCTGATCAATCTCATCGATTCGCACGTTACCGCTTTCGGCAAGATTATTCAGAGCACTACCAACGGCTTCGCGGTTTCCATCGAGGCGGGATGCAACGGCATTGAGGCAGCCATTGTTCTCATTGCCGCCATGCTCGCTTTTCCTGCGCCCTGGAAATACCGCGTGATCGGCATCTTCGTCGGTCTGTTTGCGGTGCAAGCGCTGAATATCGTGCGTGTGATCAGCCTGTTCTATCTCGGCCAATGGAATATGAAGGTCTAGTGGGCGCATCTTTATCTGTGGCAAGCGCTCGTCATGCTCGATGTGCTGATTGTCTGGCTGATCTGGCTTCGGACGCTGCCACTGGCCTTACCCTCTATCTCGCCCCCTCCGCCATCAGTAGGTACCGTGGCGCAGCAAGCGACAACACCATGACGGCGGAGGCTCCGTCGCTCGGGAAATTTGTTCTACGCACCATCCTTTGGCTGCCGCTTTGCTTCGCGGCGTGGTATTTCAGTGCGCAGTATCATGCAGCCGTCACCGGTGCCTTGGCTCGTTTATTGGTGGATCAGTTCAAATCTGGCATTGTGTCGGCGCTGGAGCAGCCGGGATTAGATTTGGTATTTGTAACTACCATTGAGATGCACCCCACACCGGAACAGACCGCATTACTGCTGTCGGAAGTGAATCCCTTGCTCTATTCCTACGGCTTGGCCTTTTTCCTCGCGCTGATGCTTGCCACTCGCGCCAAGTTGTGGAAAATCCTTGTCGGCGTCATTACTCTCCTACCCTTCCAGAGCTGGGGCATCGCTTTCGATTTCCTGGCACAAGTCGGCATAAAACTCGGTCCCGAAGTTTCCACTCAAACGGGTTTGTCTGGTTGGCGCGTGGAGACCATCGCGTTAGGTTATCAGATCGGCAACCTCATTTTTCCCAGCCTCATACCAGTAATATTGTGGGCAATCTTTAACCGACGATTCATTGAGAACTTGCTACGCTCACACCCCGCAATACCCTGATCTACTCTCGATGACCCAGAAAGTCGTCTAACCGCACCAAGCTAAACGCGTATGGGTCAGTGCGCCCATGAGGTGATTGAAGTAGAGCGGATGGCTGGTATATGCAGTTTGCATGGCAAAAATTGGGCGTCGGTACAGTGCTATCATGCCGAGCAAACATTCAAACAAAGCGCAAAATCACGGGCAAGCACTACCTTAGCGCACTATTCTCACCCAAGTCTGTCGCTGTGTTTGGCGCGAGTGACCGGCCCGACTCGTCTGTCAAATCGTGTTTCAGAACATGCTGGGAAGCGGCTTTGATGGTTTGCTTTATCCGGTCAACCCGAAACACGCAGAGGTGCAGGGCAAGCGCGCCTACGCCTTGATCGCCGACATCGGCGAACCGGTTGAACTGGTGGTAATC
>JBKJYB010000022.1:0-21914 GCA_046716045.1 Nitrosospira sp. | reverse complement strand
CCACCGAAGCTTTCAGTTCTTCGTCATTCCACTCATCGCTCATTCTGATATCCTATTAACATCATGGAGTTACTCATTCGGAATGGATGATCCATACGCTTTAAACCTAAATCCGGTAGTTGACCGCCCATTTAATAGATCAGTGTTATGATTAATAACAATATTTCGTATTATTTGACTCTCACCTTCTGGGTGAGGCCGCTACGGGGTGAATTGCACAGTTTTTGCGGCGCAGGGCTGCGTTACAACTTCTTGGAATGAAACGACCATTCCGCGTCGTTGCGCCTTGCCCCGCACCCCAAAAACCGCACACTTCACCCCGTCCAACTACCGGATTTAGGTTAAATTCAATTTCCGAGAACCCTTAATCGAGTAAGTTCATGCCGAAAATAACCAAGGCCGTTTTCCCCGTAGCGGGTATGGGTACCCGTTTTCTGCCCGCCACCAAGGCTAGTCCCAAGGAAATGATGCCCATCGTGGATAAGCCGCTGATTCAGTACGCCGTAGAAGAAGCCATGGCGGCGGGTATTACAGAAATGATTTTCATTACCGGTCGTAACAAGCGTGCAATCGAAGATCACTTCGATAAGGCTTACGAAATGGAAACGGAACTGGAAGCACGGGGCAGGAGCGATACGCTGGAAATGCTGCGAAGCATTCTGCCGAAAAATATTTCCTGTATCTATATCCGGCAGTCTGAGGCCCTGGGATTGGGCCATGCGGTATTGTGCGCGCGTCCCGCAGTGGGTAACGAGCCGTTTGCGGTGCTGCTGGCGGACGATTTACTGGTTGGTGACGAGCCAATCATGCTGCAGATGACCGGGGTATATGAACAAAACGGCTGTTCGATACTGGCCGTACAAAATGTTGATCCGGCAGACACGGTGAATTACGGTATCGTGAAATGCGGGCCGGGAATGAATAGACTCCACCCTATTACAGGTATGGTGGAAAAACCTAAGCCTGAAAAAGCGCCCTCGACCCTGGGCGTCGTGGGCCGTTACATTCTCACGCCAAAAATTTTTAATCATCTGGAAAAAATCGAACCAGGCGCGGGTGGAGAAATTCAGTTGACAGACGGTATCGCTTCGCTGTTACAGGAAGAGCGGGCGCTTGCTTACGAATTTTCTGGAATCCGTTATGATTGTGGAACCAAGATAGGCTATCTCAAGGCGACTATCGCGCTGGCACTTATGCATCCTGAAGTGGGCAGGGAGTTTGCGGAATATCTGGATACATTCAGCTGTCGCACCCCCCTCGCTTGATGGTCGATTAGGCTCTCTTTTCTGGTTTTGTCTGGTATCGCATATTGATGCTATCTTTCGAAGAGGCAAAAAAAATACTCGGCACAGCAGAGCAGATATATTCCGCCGCTGCCGTATCACAGACTGTCAAGCGCATGGCGGCGGATATTACCACGGAGCTGTCAGGCAAGTATCCGTTGGTATTAAGTGTAATGGGTGGCGCCGTGGTATTTACCGGACAACTGCTGCCACTACTGGAATTTCCACTTAATTTCGATTATCTGCACGTCAGTCGCTATGATAATGAAATCCAGGGTGGCAAGATCAATTGGAAGGTTTCTCCTCATGAAAACGTGCGGGACAGGGTGGTATTGGTTCTGGATGACGTTCTTGATGAAGGGATTACCCTTGCGGCGATTCGCGACTGGATTATGGATCATGATGCGGCAGCCTTTTACAGCGCGGTTTTTGCCGAAAAAGAGATCGACAGACCCAAGCCGATCAGCGCGGATTTTGTTGGTGTCTTATTGCCTAATCGCTACGCGTTTGGCTTTGGAATGGATATACATGGCGCGTGGCGGAATTTGCCAGCAATTTATGCATTGAAAGATTGAACCTGAATCCGGCAGTTGGCCGCTTATTCCCAAAATTTTCATTATTGGCTCCTGAAAGTATGCTTGCAATCATAGGTGGCACCGGTATGGCCCAACTCGCCTGTCTTGAAATATCGCATCGGCAGATTATGAGAACTCCCTATGGAGAACCTTCCGGCCCGCTGACTTTTGGCAAAATCAATGATCATGAGGTTGTATTCCTTGCGCGCCATGGTTATGGTCACACCATTCCACCCCATGCGGTGAATTACCGCGCCAATCTGTGGGCACTGCAATCATTGAACCTCTCGCGAGTGATATCAGTTGCATCGGTGGGCGGGATTCGTGCTGACTTCACGCCCGGTATGGCCGCCATTCCTGACCAGATAATTGATTACACCCATAGCCGCAAGTATACTTATTATGACGGTACAGACAGGCCGGTTACCCATATTGATTTTACCGAACCTTACTGCCCGATAACGCGGGAGCGCTTGCTGGAAGCGGCAAAACGGGCAAATGAGAAAGTGATCGACGGCGGTGTCTATGGCGCCACCCAGGGGCCACGTCTGGAAACCGCCGCGGAAATAAACCGCTTGGAGCGGGATGGTGTTGATATGGTAGGTATGACCGGCATGCCGGAAGCGGCATTGGCAAAAGAATTGGGCCTTTGCTACGCGACTATCGCGGTGGTGGCGAACTATGCCGCGGGCCGTGAAACGAGTGCTCATGCCATCCGTCTGGAAGATGCGCATGCTGTTTTAGAAAAAAAAATAGTTGGTGTCAGAAACATTCTCGAATGGGTAGTGGAACTCGATGTCGATTAAGCCAGTATTGAAAATGGGTGATCCCCGCTTGCTGGAAGTGGCCCGCAAAGTGGAGAAGTTTGGCACACCCGAACTCAACGACCTGATTCAGGATATGCACGATACGATGGAAGCGTTGAATGGCGCGGGGTTGGCCGCACCACAGATTGGAGTCAGCCTTCAAGTCGTCATATTCGGCGTTAAGCGCAATCCACGCTATCCCGATGCGGAGGAAGTGCCTTATACCGTGCTGGTGAATCCCGAGGTGGCGCCTCTCACGCAAGAAATGGAACAGGATTGGGAGGGCTGCCTGAGCGTTCCCGGCATGCGCGGTATGGTGCCACGCTTCACCAGACTTCGCTATCAAGGCCTGGATCAATATGGCAGGCGCATCGACCGTGGTGTTGATGGGTTCCACTCCCGTGTTGTGCAACATGAATGCGACCACTTGCAGGGTATTCTCTATCCCATGCGAATAACGGACTTCCGTACATTCGGCTTTACCGACGTTTTGTTTTCGGGTCAGGCACCCATGGACGAGTAGAGAGGAAATCTCTGCCAGAAATAGTCAACGGCTCTGGCTAATCTGTTTTTCATCCATTCTCAAATCAGAACAGGCCAGTTGCTGCGCTAACAATTGGGCAAGATGACGGGCGCTTCGTTTCCCGCTCTCAACAATGATATGGGCCGTTTCCCGATAAAGCGGGTCGCGTTGGGTATAAAGTTCAGTCAATTTCCTGCGAGGATCTGAAGTTTGGAGCAATGGCCGGTTCTTGTCCTGCCGGGTGCGTCGCCACAAGTCATCAACTGTCGCCCTCAGATAAATTATGGTGCCACCGCGTTTCAACATCTCACGATTCTCGATACTAAGCACTGCGCCGCCGCCTGTGGCAAGTACGATATTCTCGCTTTTCAGCAGTTCCGTTAATATTTCGGTTTCACGCTTGCGGAAACCAGCCTCTCCCTCAATTTCAAAAATTACGGGGATGCTGACCCCCGTTCGTTTCTGGATTTCACGATCCGAGTCAAAAAAAGTTTTGTTCAGAAAGTGAGCCAGCAATTTGCCGATGGTGGTTTTCCCCGCGCCCATCATGCCCACCAGGAGAATGTTACCGCTTGTTGCATTTGTGTCACCTGCGGTATTGTTTGACGCTAATGTTGCATTAGTGGGATTCATGCGCGCAATTGTAGCGGAAATGCCATCGCTCGCGCATAGACAAAACGTGTCAGTGAGCGGGCAAACCCATGTACGTTTTCTTGCAAGCCGCACAGGTATAAGTGGCAAAGCGTAACTGATGTGACAAACTGACAACGCGGGTGGAACAAAAAATCACATCAGGAGAAAGAGGTTTCTCTGCTAGTCCGGTTGGATGGGTGGTGCTTTGCTGAACTCATCCTTGTTCAATCTGCCGTCCCGATCAATGTCCAGACTCCTGAAAGTCCGGGCCGGCATTTTTTGTTCCTCGGCTTCTTTCGCACTGATGTAGCCGTCCTTATCCGTGTCGTATAATTCCCAGGAAGGAGCCATACCCTTTTTCTTGGACCCGGCAGGCACTTCCGCATGAGCCAGGGACGAAATGCTGACAATTAATATTGCCAATAATTGTAATGTTTTGTTTTGTAATGCTGAGAGGTGACTCACTGTATCTCCTGAATAACCGCCGGTAATGAGGATATAGATGAGAATCGTTCAATTCATCAACAGGTAGATTATTACTAAAACAAATGCAGGTACGCCTAAAATCCAGGCGAGAAAGTATTTACCCATGATAATCCTCCTGAGAAAAAGCCTGAGAGACAATATATTCCTGGATATTTCATTTTCATGGCATGTTTAAACAGCAATACACTGCTCGCCTCATGGAAGGCGCTCACGTGAGCGCAGGTTATACGACCGTAACAAATGCACCATTGAGGGTAGCACCTGTCGCATCATCACTGTTCTGGTCTTGCTGCCCAGTAGCCCCGCGCTAATGGCGACACCGCCCTTTGCCGCCTTGCTCAATGATCCATGCGGCATTATTGCCAGCACTGCGACCAACCCCAGAGCAGCGGAGTAGGGGTGGCGCGTTAAAAACTTGAACGTATGGCTGCGCGGGAATGCATGCGTGGCATCGGCAGGATGATCCTCATCCGCATGATTGAACAGGGATCGATAGGCGTCGCGGCTGGCGTGCATCCGTTCCAGCAGCGCTTTTTTCTCATCTTCGAGGGAAGCGCTCATACTACATCCTTCATCAGCTTGACGTCCTGCTGCAATTCGTCACGCAGGGTATCAAAGGTGGAAGCAGGACTTGTCTTCTCCTGACTTCCCATATAAGCCACAAAGGCGACCAAGGCGTAGCATGCCGCCACTCCCCATGCAGCAGTCACCCGATAGGGTGTGTCCCAACAAGTAACGATGATGGCCAGTCCCAGAAAAATCAGACTCAAGACAGCGAAAAGCGCTATCACCACACAGCTGATTATCCGTTTCTTCAAACTCCGCCCTTGAATCTCCACGGATATTCTCACCAGTTCCAGGTAATCGTCGATACGTTCCAGCGCAATGGCGGCCAGGTATCTGGCTTTTTTGATGGTCTCAAACATGGCGATTTGCCTCGACTTATGTGCCGGCGCCAGGATCGATTAACGACGCGTAATCAACAGGCCAAGCAGAAAACCGGCTAGTGCCGCATAGCCGACCGATTGCATGGGATGCTCTTTTACGTAGTCCTTGGAATACTCGACGCCATGATCAAACTGTTCGCGAGCATCATCCGCCATCTCGCTGGCTGCTTCCCTGGTGGAGGCAATTTTTGCCAACAGTTTTTCCTTGGCTTCTTCCACCTCGGTTTCCGATAAACTGGAGATGCGGGAGATCAGATCCCCCAGATCGGCACGGAGATTGGCCAATTCCTCGCTGGCGACCGCGCCGGCCCGCTTGCCAGCAGATCTGGCCGCGTCCCCTACCTTATATGCCGCCGTACCTGCCCGATGTGCCATGTGTTTCACTTCAGCTTGCGCTTCATCCGTTTTATTCCTGGAAGTATTAGTTGCCATGGTTAACTCCTTTTTGTAATAGAAAGCATGCTGTATTTCAGCACGAGATACCAGTTTCCCGCAATTGGCAATTCCGGTATGTACGTTGACACACATAATCAAATCGATTTGTATCTATTCGATTATCTCATCTGTATCCCGTCACTATACACTTTAGAGCCGCTGTGATCGACAAGTCGAGAAAGTTGATAGAGAAGAGGCATGTTCGAATTCGGAGACGGCATATTCTGATTTCCTTAGGTTCAAATTAAGCGAACCCCCCGCAACAATGTTATAATGCCGCGCTAATCTGGCTTTGCGGCTATTCTCATTCCGGGAATCAGCTTGATTGTCAGCTTAAATTCACATATCCGCCTATTCCAAGGGTGCTCTCTTGTAGAGCGACTATGGCGGGTAGAGGCTCAACCCAAAGGAGAAACTCATGTCAGTAACCATGCGGCAAATGCTGGAGGCGGGCGTTCATTTTGGACATCAGACCCGTTTCTGGAATCCCAGGATGGCTCAGTATATTTTTGGCCATCGCAACAAGATACACATCATTAATCTGGAAAAAACCCTGGCAATGTACCAGGACGCGATGAAATACGTGCGTCAGTTATCAGCCAACAAGGGCACTATCCTTTTCGTTGGCACCAAGCGTCAGGCGCGGGATATCGTGCGGGAGGAAGCGCTTCGCTGCGGCGCTCCCTATGTCGATCAGCGCTGGCTCGGCGGGATGCTGACCAATTTCAAGACGATAAAACAATCTGTCAAGCGCCTGCATGATATGGAAGCAATGGCGGAGGATGGAACTCTTGACAAGCTTACCAAGAAAGAAGCACTGGATATTCAGCGTGAACTGGAAAAACTCAATCGCAGCCTGGGTGGCATCAAGGATATGAAGGGAATCCCCGATGCCATGTTCGTGATTGATGTAGGTTATCAGAAAGGTGCAATCACCGAAGCCAAAAAACTGGGTATTCCGATAGTGGGTGTTGTGGATACTAACCACAGTCCTGAAGGGTTGGATTACATAATTCCCGGCAACGACGATTCCAGTCAGGCCATACGCTTGTATGCGCGAGGGGTGGCCGATGCAATTCTGGAAGGGCGTAACCAGATTGTTCAGGAAATCGTAGGAAGCGAATTTGTGGAGATGGATGAGACAACGGCTGCGGAATAGTGAGCAGCCGGACTACGAGTTGCGGACAGGCTACTCGTAGCGCTGTTTTATGATTTTTGCCGGCAATGTGCACAGGTTGCGGATTTTTAACTGATTTTGTTTGGAGTGGAGTATGGCGGATATTGCCGCACAAATGGTAAAGGAATTGCGCGACATGACCGGTCTGGGCATGATGGAGTGCAAAAAAGCGCTGACTGAAACTGGTGGTGACATGAAAGCAGCGGAAGATCTGCTGCGGATCAAGAGTGGCGCCAAGGCAAGCAAAGCCGCCGGGCGCATTGCGGCGGAAGGAATGGTGGCAGCGTATATTGCGACTGACGGCAAGCTCGGCGCGTTGGTGGAAATCAATTGCGAGACCGACTTTGTTGCCAGGAACGAAGATTTCATTAATTTTGCACGCGGCCTGGCACAATTGGTGGCGGGGAACAGTGTTGCGGATACGGCGGCGCTGGCAGCCGCCGCATTGCCAGGCGGCGAAAATGTAGATGAGTTCCGAAAAGCGCTGGTAATGAAGCTGGGTGAAAACATCAATGTACGCCGTTTCGTGCGATACGTGACGGATGGCCGTCTTGCTTCATACCTGCATGGCGCGAAAATCGGTGTAATGGTCGATTACACAGGCGGTGACGAAACACTGGGTAAGGATTTGGCCATGCATATTGCGGCCAGCAAGCCTATTTGCGTTTCGCGTGAGCAGGTTTCGCCCGAGCTGCTGGCGCGTGAACGGCAGATCTATACCGCACAAGCGGCCGAGAGTGGCAAGCCCGCCGATATCGTCGCAAGAATGGTGGATGGACGTATTGCTAAATATCTTGCTGAAGTGACATTGCTCGGCCAGCCCTTTGTCAAGGATGCGGATCAGACCGTGGAAAAACTACTTGCGGCGAAATCGGCCACAGTTAATGGCTTTACCTTGTTCGTCGTGGGAGAAGGCATTGAAAAGAAATCTGGCGATTTCGCTGCCGAAGTGATGGCTCAAGTGAGTCAAATGAAAGAAGAGCAGGCCTCCCAGCCAAACTAAAGATGTTCATGACGAGTACCGTCTATAAGCGTATTCTGTTGAAGCTCTCTGGTGAGGCCCTGATGGGTGAGGACAGCTTTGGCATCAATCGCACCGTTATTGAGCGAATTGTTGCCGAAATTGCGGATGTGAGCCAACTAGGTGTCCAGATCGCAGTGGTTATCGGCGGTGGCAACATTTTCCGCGGTATGACATCCGCTGGAGATGGAATGGACCGTGCCACTGCGGATTACATGGGTATGCTGGCTACGGTCATGAATGGCCTGGCACTGCAGGATGCCATGCGCCGTGCCGGCTTGGTAAGCCGGGTGCAATCCGCATTGCGTATTGATCAAGTGGTGGAACCCTATATTCGCGGTAAGGCAATGCGCTATCTGGAAGAAGGGAAAGTAGTAATTTTTGTTGCCGGTACCGGTAATCCCTTCTTTACCACTGATACTGCCGCGGCGTTACGTGGAATGGAAATGAATGTGGATATCGTGCTCAAGGCTACCAAAGTGGATGGCGTGTATACCAATGATCCTAAAACAGATCCCGACGCCATACGCTACCACAATCTGTCGTTTGATGAAGCTATCGCCCAGAACCTGAAGGTAATGGATGCCACCGCACTGACCCTTTGCCGAGATCAGAAGCTGCCGCTCAATGTATTCAGCATCTTCAAGGCGGGAGCACTGAAACGGGTAGTGATGGGCGAAGACGAAGGAACACTGGTAAGAATCTGAATTTATTCACGGTTTTTAAATATTGAATATTATGATCACCGATATCAAGAAATCCGCTGAACAAAAAATGCAAAAAAGCCTTGACGCATTGAAGCTGGATCTGGGAAAAGTGCGAACCGGCCGGGCTCATACTGGTCTGCTCGATCATATTATGGTCGATTATTATGGCACTCCCACGCTCATTGGTCAGGTAGCCGGTGTCAATTTGGCGGATGCCCGTACGATCACCGTTGCGCCTTGGGAAAAGAAGATGCTGGGCGCGATTGAAAAGGCGATCCGGAATTCCGATCTGGGGTTGAATCCGGTAACCGTCGGTGAAATAATCCGTGTTCCCATGCCGCCACTTACTGAGGAACGTCGTCGCGACCTCACCAAGATAGTAAAGCATGAAGCTGAAACTGTGAGAGTAGCGATGCGCAATATCCGGCGTGACGCAAATACCCACCTGAAGGATCTGCTCAAGGAAAAGAAGATTGCCGAGGATGATGAGCGTCATGGGCAGGATGAGATTCAGAAACTTACCGACCGCCACATCGCGGAGATTGACAAACTGCTGCAGATCAAGGAAGCAGAGTTAATGGCGGTCTGAGTACGCGAAGTATTGCCACAACGCGGGGTAAGCAGGCAATCCGCGAAACCGAGGATTTGAAATTCGGGTTTTTGAGATACCCTTAACTCACTGTATTCCCTTCCCATGCCCGTAAATACCAGTTCAACCCGCGAAATACCTGATACCGGCATGATTCCCCGGCATATTGCCATTATCATGGATGGTAACGGCCGTTGGGCAAAAAACCGCTTTATGCCACGTGTGGCGGGGCATAAACGTGGGGTGGAGACAGTGCGGACTGCGATCAAGGCTTGTGTCGATCGCGGCGTGGAATATCTTACTTTATTTGCTTTCAGCAGTGAGAACTGGCGCAGACCGGCGGACGAAGTCACATTCCTCATGCAGCTTTTCATAACCGTGCTGGAGCAGGAGGTTGTCAAACTGAACGAGAACGGTATTCGCTTTAAAGTAATCGGCGATTTATCGAAATTCGAGCCTAAAATAGTCCAGTTTATTCGTAATGGAGAGGCGCTGACTGCGAACAACACACGCTTTACGTTAACCATCGCAGCTAATTACGGTGGGCGCTGGGATATCATGCAAGCCGTTCGGAAAATGCTGGAGCAGCGTCCGGAATTGGCGGCTTGTTTCGAAGAAAAGGATTTGATGCAGTATTTTGCATTGAACTATGCTCCGGAACCCGATCTCTTTATCCGTACTGGCGGTGAAAAACGCATTAGCAATTTTCTGTTATGGCAACTGGCCTACACAGAACTGTATTTCACCGATACCTTGTGGCCGGATTTTGATGCGCGCGCGCTCAACCTGGCCATTCAATCCTATCAGCAACGCGAGCGCCGTTTTGGACGCACCAGCGAACAGCTTCAAATAGCGTCATCCGCCAACGAGGGAAGAGAAATTGCCGCCAAAAGAACGGCGTAGCTTCAATAATCCTAAATCCGGCAGTTAACCGCTCATTTATCAGTCTAGCACTATGATTGGTAGAGAATTTTTGTGCAACTTGATTCTCACCTTCTGGGTGAGTCCGCTACGGGGCGGATTGCACAGTTTTTGCGGCACATGGCTGCGTTGTTCGCAACGCCTTGGAATGGAACGACCATTCCGCGTCGTTGCGCCTTGCCCTGTACCCCAAAAAACTGCGCACTTTACCCCGTCCAACTACCGGATTTAGGATAATTTCTTAATCGGCGCTGTTTTTGGTTAGCCGCTCCGTCATGCTTAAGACTCGAATTTTCACCGCTGTCATCATGCTGCTCCTGTTTCTGGCGGCATTGTTTTACTTATCAGCGATTTTCTGGATGATATTGCTGCTTGCCCTGACAGTGGTTGGCGCATGGGAATGGGGTAAGCTCGCAAAGTTTCCCCTCACTCCTTTCATCGTTTATCTGCTTTTTACCGCAATACTGGGTGGAGAGTTATTGATTGTGTTGAGCACGGCGGTGCGGGATGATCCGTATACCCCGTTGTTTCTCTGGTTTTACGCCGCCTCATTGGTATTCTGGGCGCTGGGCGTTCCCTGTTTTTTGAAGTCTAATCGTCCCATCAGGAATCCAGCCCTGTTGGCATTGACGGGTTGGCTATTGCTATTGCCCACTTGCCTTGCTCTGTACCAACTGCGGGCCATCGATCCGCTGCTCCTGCTAGGTTTCATGGCTGCCGTCTGGATTTCGGATACCGCGGCGTATTTCACGGGGCGTGCATGGGGAAAACATAAGCTCGCACCCAGTATCAGCCCTGGCAAGACCTGGGAAGGGGTGGCGGGGGCGCTGGTGGCGGTTGCCCTATATGCCGTGACATGGAGTTATATCGTCGGAGAAGAAGCCCATGGTATGTTACTGGTTCCGTTGTTGCTGGTGCTTGTCATGATGGGCATTATTGGTGACTTGTTCGAGTCGTTGATGAAACGACATGCCGGCGTTAAGGATAGCGGCAATATTTTGCCTGGCCACGGTGGTATACTTGATCGCATCGATGCGCTTACATCAACCCTCCCGATAGCTGTTTTGTCACTCCTATTTTTACAGTCCGAACTATGATAGCCATTCGTCATCTTGCTATTCTTGGCTCTACCGGCACCATTGGCGTGAACACGCTGGATGTGGTTGCACGGCATCCCGGCCGGTTTCATGTTGTTGCGCTTACCGCAAATAACAACGCGGAAAAAATGCTGGAACAATGCCGGCATTTTCAGCCGCGTTACGCGGTGATGCTGGATGCGGTCAGCGCCGAATGGCTACAGACGGAAATTCGCACGGCCGGACTTGCCACCGAAGTGCTATCCGGTGTCGAGTCGCTGGAGAAGGTGGCATCGTTGCCCGAGGTGGATACGGTGATGGCGGCGATTGTCGGCGCCGCCGGCATACGCCCCACGTTTGCCGCCGCCGGCGCGGGCAAGCATGTACTGCTTGCCAACAAGGAAACCATGGTTATGGCTGGGCGGATTTTCATGGATGTCGTTAAACAGAATCACGCCACACTGCTGCCGATAGACAGCGAACACAATGCCATCCTCCAATCACTGCCACAGAATTTCTCTGGAGATCTGGGTGCGGCCGGGGTGCGCCGTATTCTCCTGACTGCCTCTGGCGGTCCATTCCGGCAATTATCGCTCAGCGCATTGGACGATGTGACGCCGGAGCAGGCTTGCGCTCATCCCAATTGGGTGATGGGACAGAAGATTTCGGTTGATTCCGCCACCATGATGAACAAGGGCCTGGAAGTCATTGAAGCGCACTGGTTGTTTGATGCCGAGCCTGAGCAAATTCAGGTGGTCATTCATCCACAAAGCATAATTCACTCCATGGTCGAATATGTGGATGGTTCGGTACTGGCACAACTTGGCAATCCCGACATGCGTACCCCGATTGCCCATGCCTTGGGCTTTCCAGAGAGGATTGAAGCCGGTGTGACTCCTCTGGACATGTTCAAAGTTGCCCGGCTGGATTTCGAGGCCCCCGATTTTAAACGTTTCCCATGTTTGAGGCTTGCATATCAAGCACTGGCCGCCGGGGGTAGCGCACCGACAATACTTAATGCCGCAAACGAAGTGGCGGTGGAATCCTTTCTTAAGTGCCGGATGCCATTTACGGCAATTCCAGCGATGATTGAACAGGTGATGGAGACAGTTAGCCGCAAGGACATCGCCACGCTTAATGATGTACTGATAGCGGATAGTGTGGCGCGCGAAGCCGCGCATGAATGGCTGGCGTGTCTGGTATAAGGTGCCTGGCGTATTGGCTTCCGGAATGGGCCAGACAACCACGTGTCACCCGGCCGGCGGGGTGCCTTCGAAGTGAGCCGGGGCGGGAAGTGAGGCGGCGACGCGCTTCCGGTAAATGGGCAGCAACTTCATTATTAACGAATCAACACGTTCTTCCTCGTTCTACGTGTGTCACCAACCTGATTTTCTCCTCCCGATATTGCGGTCCTGATCTCTTTTTTCATGAGACGGCAATGCTGATCGCCTCTTTACCGAGATATCTTTTGCGCCGTGATTGCTGTCGTTGTGCACTGATCCCAGATAATCCATTAGGCGGCTCTGCGAGCCTACGCGAGTGCTGGCGGTCAGTTTGCGGCCATTTTGCCACTGGCCCGGCGTCCATAGAGCAAGCTATGGACTTCTTCCAACCGGTAAAACTGTCTCGCAACCTGCCTCGCCATCCTCTCGCGTCCTAATGGATTATCTGGGCTGATATGACATTCCTGTCTACAATAATTGCTTTTATCGTTGCCTTGGGACTGCTGATCGTATTTCACGAATTCGGCCATTACCTGGTGGCACGCTGGTGCGGGGTGAAGGTGCTGCGTTTTTCCATCGGTTTTGGCCAGCCATTGCTAACGAGGCGCTGGGGAAAGGATCAAACTGAATGGGTAGTGGCCGCTTTTCCTCTTGGCGGGTACGTCAAGATGCTTGATGAGCGTGAAGGCGAGGTCGCACCTGAGGATTTGCCACGATCATTCAATCGCAAGCCGGTGGCCCATCGGTTTGCAATTGTTGCGGCCGGACCGATCGCTAATTTTTTGCTGGCGATCATATTGTACTGGCTGCTATTCATGCTGGGTGTCAGCGGCATGAAACCTGTCGTGGGACCGGTAGCCCCCGCAACACCCGCTGCGTTTGCGGCTTTCGAAAAGGGAGAGACAATAATAAAAATCGGAACCGAACCCGTCGCCACTTGGCAGGATGCGCGCTGGCTGCTGTTGTCGCATGCAGTGGATAGATCGCCCTTCGTAATCGTCGAAACACTCGGCCAGAGTGGAGAGATGATTTCGCGGCAGTTGAACCTGAGCAGCATTGAGGCCGACGATCTGGATGGAGATTTTTTGCGAAAGATTGGCTTGAGCGGTTATTTGCCGGCAATGAAGCCCATTATTGCTCAAGTCACTTCGAATAGCGCAGGCAATCGCGCCGGTTTGCTTGCGGGGGATGAGATCCTGGCGGTGAACGGTAAAGAAATTTCACTTTGGGAAGAAGTGGTGCAGAGGATACGAATCAGCCCGGGAATACCGCTAGCGCTGGAAATTCAACGTAACAATAGCGTCATCGATGTAGAGGTCACACCTGATACGGTTACGGAGAACGGAGAAAAAGTCGGCAAGATCGGTATTGGACCGCAAATCGATCATGATGAACTGGAAAAACTGTTGATAAAAGTCAGCTATCCAGCTGGAGCGGCGATGGTCAAGGCTGTGAATAAAACTTGGGAAACATCAGTATTTACGCTCCGAATGCTATGGAAAATGGTGGTGGGCGATGTGTCGTGGAAGAATGTGAGCGGACCTATTACCATCGCCGACTACGCGGGTAAGTCGGCGCAAATGGGGTTTGCGTCTTACCTTGGATTTCTTGCGCTCATCAGCATCAGTCTGGGGGTATTGAATTTGTTACCTATTCCCATACTGGATGGAGGCCATTTAATGTATTATGTCGTCGAAATCGTCAAGGGCAGTCCGCTTTCTGTCAGAGCCACGGAGATTGGTCAGCAGGTCGGGATGGCGCTGTTATTCACCCTGATGGCTCTCGCCATATATAACGATGTAAGCCGGCTCATCTCCAGTTAAAGCATGAATGTCAAGTATGAAAGTCAAATATCTCGTGGCGCTTGTTTCTGTATTTTGCGCTTCGGTTTCATGGGCGCTTGAGCCATTCGTAGTTAAGGATATACGGGTGGAAGGAATACAGCGCACCGAAGCGGGAACGGTGTTCAGTTATTTGCCGATCAAGGTTGGCGACACACTTGACGATGAAAAGGCCGCGGCTGCCATCAAGGCACTCTACGCTACCGGTTTCTTCAAAGATGTTCGGCTGGAGTCCGACAATGGTATTTTGCTTGTAGTGGTGGAAGAACGCCCGGCTATTGCACAGATCACTATCGTCGGCGCCAAGGAGTTCGAGAAGGATAAGCTGAAAGAAGGCCTGAAACAGGCAGGCTTGGCGGAATCACGCATCTTTGATCGCTCAATGCTGGAGAAGGCCGAGCAGGAATTAAAGCAACAATACCTCAGCCGTGGGAAATATGCTGTAAAGATCACCACCACGACAACTCCGCTTGACCGTAACCGTATAGGCATCAACTTTGACGTGGATGAAGGGAAAACCGCCAAGATTCGCAAGATCAATATCGTCGGCAATAAAAATTTCAAGGAAAAGGAACTGCTGGATGCGATCGTGCTGCGAACGCCTGGCTTGTTGACGTGGTTCACCAAGGAAGATCAGTATTCGAAACAGAAGCTGGCCGCTGATCTGGAGTCTCTGCGCTCTTTTTATCTCAATCGCGGCCACCTGGAATTCAGCATCGAATCGACTCAGGTATCAATTACTTCCGACATGCAGGATATTTACATTACGATAAATATCGTCGAGGGGGACAAATACACGGTTTCCGAGATCAAGCTCGCCGGAGAAATGTTGCTGCCGGAAGCTGAATTGCGCGGGCTCATAAAATTGGCGCCGGGTGACGTGTTCGCACGAGAGAAGCTGACTGAGTCCGTCAAGCTCATTACCGACCGGCTTGGTGATGATGGTTACGCGTTTGCAAATATCAACGCCTCACCGCAACTGGACAAGGAAAAACACCAGGTGGCGTTCACTTTTTTTATAGATCCGGGCCGCCGGGTTTACGTGAGACGTATCAACATAACAGGCAACAATCGTACCCGGGATGAGGTGATCCGCCGGGAAATGCGGCAATTTGAAGGAGGGTGGTATTCAACCTCCAAAATCAACCGCTCCAAGCTACGTGTGGATAGGTTGAATTATTTTCTTGCTGTCAATGTGGAAACGCCGGCCGTTCCCAATGCCACTGATCAGATTGATGTAAACGTCGAAGTCAAGGAAAAGGCTACGGGCGCCGTCATGTTTGGAGCGGGCTATTCCAACATGGAAGGTTTGATATTAAGTGGTTCTGTTGCCCAGGACAACATATTCGGGACCGGAAAACTTGTCAATCTCATGGTCAATACCGGCAGTGTAAACAAGACCTATTCACTCTCGTACACGGATCCTTATTTTACACGTAACGGGATAACCGGCGGGTTTGATATTTACAAACGCGTGCTCAATACACGCTCGCTGTCGTCGGTAAGCACTTTTAATACCGATACCACAGGCGCCGGTTTGCGTCTGGGCATCCCGCTGAATGAGAATGACAGTATCATGACCGGTCTTGGCCTGGAAAACACTATCATCGATCTGGGTCCCAACAGTCCGCAACGTAACATCGATTTTGTGGAACAATTCGGACGCAGTACCATTAACGTACCGTTAACTTTGAGCTGGCGGCGCGATGGCCGCGACAGCGCCATCTGGACCACCTCGGGTACCACACAGCGAATATTTGCAGAAACGGGTTTACCGGGCGGGGACCTTACTTATTACAAATTGGATTATCACCTCCGGTGGTATTATCCACTCACAAATATTTTCACGCTCATGCTGAACGGAGAACTCGGCTATGGTGATGGCTACAATGGCAAAGATCTTCCTTTTTTCAAGAATTTCTTTGCCGGCGGCAATACTTCGGTGCGTGGCTACAACATCAGTTCGTTAGGTCCTCGTGATGCCAATAATAGAACGCTGGGGGGCAATAAGCGCGCAGTGGGTAGCATTGAAATACTGTTTCCCATGCCCGGTATGCGGAACGACAGATCAGTGCGCCTGAGTGCGTTTCTGGACGGTGGTACCGTATTTGGTCCTGGCGGGACGAGACCGGAGCTGGAAGGTATGCGTTATTCTACTGGAATCGCTGTTACCTGGATTTCTCCAATGGGACCGCTTAAAGTCAGCATCGCTCAACCAATAAATAATAATCCTGGGGACAACTTGCAGCGGTTTCAGTTTCAATTTGGACAGCAGTTCTAATCAAACGGATAAGCGGGAGATAAAATTGAAACATAAGGTTCAATGGCGACGAACTTTAATGGCAGTATGCATGATTCTTGTTTCCGCAAGCGGATCCTTTGATGCCCGTGCGAATGAGATCAAGATTGGTGTTGTCGATACCGAGAGGGTTCTGGCAGAATCGGCGCCGGCGGTTAGAGCGTTGAAAAAGATAGAAAAGGAATTTTTGCCGCGCGATCAGGAAATCAAGAAGATGGCGTCGCAGGCGAAGGGGCTTCAAGAGCTTCTGGAAAATGAGGGCAAGGCGATGCCGGAGGCGGATCGCCGTAACAAGGAGCGTGATCTTGCCACACTTAATCGCGAATATCAGCGTGCTCAACGGCAGATGCGCGAGGATTTGAGTCTGCGTCAGAACGACGAAGTTGCCACGTTGCAGTTGAGCGCCACTAAAGCGATTCAAATTATCGCGGAAGCAGAAAAGTACGATTTGATATTGCCTTTGCGTGATCTGGTTTACCGCAGTCAGCGCATGGACATTACCGAGAAGGTTATCAAAGCGCTGGCAGACAAATAGCGGGCAATAGTTTCCCGGCCGATAATTGTCCTGCCAGAGGCAGGAACTATAGTGAATCCGTATATGGAAAAAGATATTGAAGATTTGCGTCGTTGCATCTTGCCCTGGACCCCGATAACCGCATGCTTCACCCCGTCCAACTACCGGATTTAGGATTATGGATATCCATGAAATTCTGCAATATTTGCCTCATCGCTATCCGTTTCTGCTGGTGGATCGCGTTCTGTCCTGCGAACCAGGGAAGAACATAACCGCACTCAAGAACGTGACAATTAACGAGCCTTTTTTTGGTGGTCATTTTCCTCATCATCCGGTTATGCCAGGCGTGCTGATTATTGAAGCGCTGGCGCAAGCCGCGGCGATTTTAACGCTCAAGACCATGAATGTGAAAGCCGATGAAAATTCGATATACTATTTTGTTGGCATAGATAGGGCTCGTTTCAAGCAGCCGGTACAGGCAGGTGACCAGCTGATACTCAAGGCAACGATAGAGCGGCAGCGAATCGGCATCTGGAAGTATTCCACCCAGGCGGAAGTGGATGGCCGTATTGTTACCGAGGCCGAGTTGATGTGCACAGTGCGAAGCAAGCAGCCTTAGCGGATATGTTCCGGCCAGCGCCATCGTTCGCCCAAGTGTGCGGATCGCGGTCAGTTAGAAGCCGACGGTTCCTTCGCTGTATTGGCGGTTGCAGATTCGGGATTGAAAATTGAGGGTTGTGGAAATGCCGGCCGAAGCGTTCAATTGGGTTTGTGGCGTGGATGAGGCTGGCAGAGGACCGCTAGCGGGGCCGGTGTTCGCCGCCTGCGTGATGCTGGGCCCGAACCATGGAATAGAAGGGTTGGCGGATTCAAAAACACTCAGCGAAAATCAACGTAACAGGCTGACTATCGCCATTAAAACCTATTCAGTTGCCTGGGCTATTGGTTCCGCATCCGTTAAAGAAATCGACCGGTTAAATATTCTGCAGGCGAGCTTGCTTGCCATGAAACGCGCAGTCGAAAGTCTGTCATTTATTCCTGGCAGAGTATTGGTGGATGGGAACCATAGTCCTCGTCTGAGGTGCCCTGTCACCACAATTATCAGGGGCGATAGCCTGATACCGGAAATTTCCGCGGCTTCGATTCTTGCCAAGACGGCGCGCGACGCTGAAATGGTGGCATTGCATCAGCGCTTTCCACATTATGGCTTTGATCGTCATAAAGGATATCCTACGAAGCAACACATTGCGGCTTTACGGACCCACGGAGCATCGATAATACATCGCCATAGTTTTGCGCCGGTCAGAGAGCTGACGGTGCATGGTAAACTTCAGGGGGTGAGAATTTAACCTGAATCGAGCCTGTATGAAGCTGAAAGTCAAGTATTGCGAAAGGTCTCTGTGGATCATGGCGCTAAACTGGAAGATGAGCGGTCAACTGCCGGATTCAGGTTTAATCAGCGGTTTGAGAAGGAACCTTATTTCATTTCGTATCACTAATGTAATATTCACCACTGCCAGTACGCGTAGGTACCTAGCGAAGGATGAGCTGGTGGGTGTTTTGAGCCCAGTGCAAGAAGCAATTGCAGGCGGACCGATTGCAGTAACTTAAATCACAGACTTGAATAATATGCGTATTGAAAAAGACACGGTAGTATCCCTCACCTATGAGCTTCTGGATTCGTCCGGCGAGGTCATGGAAAGAACCGCCTCACCGATCAGCTATTTGCATGGTGGCTATGAAGGAATCTTCCCGATGGTGGAAGAACAGTTGCATAGCAGAGAGGCAGGTTACAGTTGCTCCGTTTTTATGGAGCCGGAAAACACCTTCGGCGAATACGATAGCCAACTGGTGCGAGTGGAGCCGCGCGATGCGTTTCCCAACGATATTGTGGTGGGGATGCAGTTTGAAGGTGGCGAAGAAGACTCCGACGACGTCTTGATCTTCACCATAACCGATATCGCCGATGACAAAGTGGTCGTGGATGGCAACCATCCACTGGCCGGCAAGGCGCTGAGCTTCGATTGTACGGTTACCGCGGTGCGTCCGGCTACTGCGGAAGAACTGTCTCATGGCCACGTCCATGGGGACCATGCTCACGAACATTGAACCTGAATCCTTAAAGCTGTTCCTGGCTATTCTTTTCCGGCCGCTTTTTTCAGCGCGTAGAGTTTCTCCAGTGCTTGTCTGGGGCTTAACTCGTCGGGCAGCATCGTGCGTAACAACGTAAGGACGGGATGTTCCGGCGGGGTTTCTTTTGCGGTAGCAACCGTTTCTGAAAACAAATCGCGTTGCAATTGTTTGTCCACAGTTTCCTGCTCAAGTTTTACCAGATATTTTCTGGCTGTTTTGATTACAGGCTCCGGCACACCCGCCAGCGCCGCTACCTGAAGTCCGTAGCTTTGACTGGCGGGTCCCTCAGTGACGGCATGCAGAAATACGATATGATGTTTGTGTTCCACCGCATCCAGATGCACATTGACGACTTGCGCAAACTCCTCCGCAAGTCGCGTCAGTTCAAAATAATGCGTCGCGAATAATGTATAGCTGCGGTTTTTTTCCAATAGATACCGGGCAATCGCCAGAGCCAGCGCGAGGCCATCGAAAGTCGAAGTACCTCTTCCAACCTCATCCATCAGCACCAGGCTTTGTGTGCTGGCATTGTGCAGGATATTGGCAGCCTCTGTCATTTCCATCATGAAAGTCGAGCGGCCACCGGCGAGGTCGTCGGATGCGCCGATACGGGTGAAAATCTGATCCAGTGGACCCATGCGAGCGCTTTTAGCGGGAACGAAACTGCCGCAATGGGCGAGCAATGCGATCAGCGCAACCTGCCGCATATAAGTGGATTTGCCGCCCATATTAGGCCCGGTGATGACAAGCATTTGCCGTCTGGCGTAGCCGCAAGCGCCGAGCCGTACATCATTGGAGATGAAGTTCTCTACCTGGTTTTCCACTACCGGATGGCGGCCTGCTTCAATTTCGATAACGGCATCACGGGTAAAAACCGGCGAAACGTAATCGAGTGCGAGCGCGCGCTCGGCGAAGGCAGCCAGCACGTCCAGTTCGGCAACACTCCGGGCAACCTGTTGCAAATGACCGATGTACGGCCCAAGCATGTCCAGTAACGCATGGTATAAAAGCTTCTCCCGTTCCAGCGCTCGATCCTCCGCGGACAGCGCTTTGTCCTCGAAAGCTTTAAGTTCCGGCGTAATATAGCGCTCGGCATTCTTCAGCGTCTGCCTTCTGCGATAATCATCGGGGATCTTCTCGCTGTGAGCGTGGGTAACTTCAATATAAAAGCCATGCACCCGGTTATATTCCACTTTGAGATTCGAGATGCCGGTGCGTGTTTTTTCCCGTGCTTCGAGTTGCAGCAAAAACTCGCCGCAATTATTTTGTATGGCGCGCAGTTCATCCAGCTCGCCATCATAGCCATCGGCGATTACGCCGCCTCCACGCAATACAACCCCGGGTTCTTCGCGTAGCGATTTTTCCAGAAGGCTTACAAGTGCCGAATCCGGTGTCATCATTTTCGTCAGCTCGGCAATATGTGCGCTGGTGGAGTCCGCAATCTCAGCAATGGCGTTAGTGGCTTGGGGTAATCGTTTTAGGCTATCACGCAATCCTGACAAATCCCGTGGACGTGCGGATGCCAGCGCGATACGCCCGGTGATACGTTCGATGTCGGACACACGCCTGAGACACTCGCGCACCTGAAGGTGCGGCCCCAATCCCGCCGCCCCGATTAAAAAAGATACGCCATCAAGCCTGTTCTGGATTACCGTGCGGTCACGTAGCGGATGATGCAGCCATTGCCGCAGCAAACGGCTGCCCATGTTGGTCGAACATGTGTCGAGCAGCGATAGCAATGTGGGCGACGTATCGCCAAGCATGGTCTCGGAAATTTCCAGATTGCGGCGGGTGGCGGCATCCATGCGCACGTAAGCACTGTCCCGCTCCACCTGTAGCGCCTTGATATGGACGATACCCGTGCCCTGCGTGAGGCGGGCGTATTCCAGCAGTGCACCCGCCGCACCCAATGATGCATGCAGCCCGTCGCAGCCAAAGCCGGAAAGATCGCGAGTTTCAAATTGCCGGGAGAGACTGCGGACGGCGGCATCGATATCGAACTGCCATAAGGGTAGACGCTTAAGGGACAGCTTTTTGAGGGTGCCCATCCCTGTGCCATTGATCCCGGCAAGTGTATCCAACGATTCCGGCAAAAGAATTTCAGCGGGCTTGAGGCGCTCGAGTTCACTCGCAAGATTATCGGGCGAGGTCTCCATTACGCGGAATTGCCCCGCGGCCAGATTGAGCCACGCCAACCCCAGTGTGGATTCATGCACGTACAGGGCAAGCAACACACAGTCGCGTTTTTCTTCCAGCAGCGCCGCATCGGTCAGTGTTCCCGGTGTGATAATCCGTGCGACCTGGCGCTCCACCGGACCCTTGGCGGTGGCGGGATCGCCGGTCTGCTCACAGATCGCCACCGATTCGCCGAGCCTGACGAGTTTTGCCAGATATTGTTCGGCGGAATGATAAGGCACGCCCGCCATCTTGATCGGTTCTCCCGCTGACGTGCCGCGCCGCGTCAGGGTAATGTCGAGCAGGCTGGCCGCTTTTTCCGCATCGTCAAAGAATAGTTCGTAGAAATCCCCCATGCGATAAAACATGAGCATGTCGGGATGCTGTGCCTTGATGCGCAGGTATTGCTGCATCATGGGGGTGTGTGCAGCGATGTCTCTTTTATTCATAAAACTGATAAGCTAATGTTGATAATCCAATTTGATATGGTGTTTATACCCTGTTGAGTATTCTGACTGGTCTATCCAAGCGCCGTGTTCGTCAATGGTTG
>JBKJYB010000021.1:0-2644 GCA_046716045.1 Nitrosospira sp. | reverse complement strand
TCCGCAAATTCGACGACCTGATCGGCCGCTCCGAGTTGCTCGACACCAGCAAGGGCGTCGCTAACTGGAAGGCACGCGGTCTGGACTTCAGCCGCATCTTCCATCAGCCTGCCGCACCATCCAGCGTGCCGCGCCGCCAGACCGAAGAGCAATATCACGGCCTTGCCTGCGCGCTCGACGTGCGGCTGATCGAGAAAGCCATGCCCGCACTCGAGCGCGGCGAGAAGGTGCACCTCATCGAGGAAGTGCGCAATGTCAACCGTAGCGTCGGCGCCATGCTGTCAGGCGAACTGGTGCGCCGTCATCCCGCAGGCTTGCCGGACCAGACCATATTCATGCAGATGGAGGGCACAGGCGGTCAGAGCTTCGGCGCTTTCCTCGCCAAGGGCATCACGATCCACTTGATTGGCGACGCCAACGACTACACGGGCAAGGGCCTGTCGGGCGGCCGCATTGCCATTCGCCCCAGCATCCAGTTCCGTGGCGAAGCAACCAGCAACATTATCGTCGGCAATACCGTACTTTACGGCGCGACCAGCGGCGAAGCGTTCTTTCGTGGCGTTGCCGGCGAACGCTTTGCGGTGCGGCTGTCGGGCGCGACCGCAGTAGTGGAAGGCACTGGAGATCATGGGTGCGAGTATATGACCGGCGGCACAGTGGTCGTGCTCGGACAGACAGGCCGCAATTTCGCCGCGGGCATGAGCGGCGGCATTGCTTACGTGTATGACGACGACGGCCAGTTCGCGCAGCGATGCAATACCTCGATGGTGTCGCTGGAGCAGGTGTGGAGCGCCAGCGACCAGGAGACGAGCGTCGATCGCTGTCTCTGGCACAAGGGCCAAGCCGATGAGGTGCTGCTCAAGAAACTGCTCGAAGACCACCATACGTATACGGGCTCGCTGCGCGCGCGGCACATCCTGGATCAATGGGCTGAATGCCGCAGTCGCTTCGTCAAGGTCTTCCCGAATGAGTACAAGCGCGCGCTCGGCGAACTGAATGTGGCCAGGGCTGCCGGCGACACTGTCTGCCAAGACCAAGTCGCCCGGCAAGAAGACCAAAGCCGTTCCGGCGAAATGACAGCAGGGGTCGCGGGATAGCGCGACCGGCACTGAGAGGTTGGCATGGATGCCGGGCACGGCCAGGCACCCCAGTGTCCGCCTCGCAGCGACACGAGGAGCAAACGCACCATGGGAAAAGATACCGGCTTCATGGAGTACAAGCGGCTAGAGGAGAGCCATACCCCGGTTGCCGAACGCGTCAAGAACTACAGGGAATTCATCATCGGCCTGAATGAGGCCGATGCCAAGGTTCAGAGTGCGCGCTGCATGGATTGCGGCACGCCATTCTGCAACAGCGGTTGTCCGGTCAACAACATCATCCCGGACTTCAATGACCTGGTGTACAGAGCCGACTGGAAGAACGCCTGGGCCGTGCTCGATTCCACCAACAATTTCCCCGAGTTCACGGGCCGCATCTGCCCGGCTCCTTGTGAAGCAGCATGCACGCTGAACATCATTGACGACCCGGTGGGCATCAAAAGTATCGAGCGCGCCATCATCGATCGTGCCTGGGCCGAAGGGTGGGTCCTCCCGCGCCCGGCAAAGATCAGAACCGGCAAGCGTGTGGCGGTGGTGGGTTCAGGCCCTGCCGGCATGGCGGCCGCGCAACAACTGGCGCGCGCAGGATATGACGTCACCTTGTTCGAGAAGAACGATGCGATCGGCGGCCTGCTGCGCTACGGCATCCCTGACTTCAAGATGGAGAAGTCGCATATCGACCGCCGCGTCGAGCAGATGCGGGCCGAGGGCGTGGTGTTCCGCACTGGCGTGATGATCGGCTCGCTGCCCGAAGGCAGCAAGGTTACCAATTGGGCCACGGAAGTGGTCGCTCCCGCTCAGCTCAAGGCGGAGTTCGACGCGGTATTGCTCACCGGTGGCGCCGAGCAGTCGCGCGATCTGCCCGTGCCTGGGCGCGAACTCGAAGGTATCCATTTTGCGATGGAGTTCCTGCCGCCACAGAATAAGGTCAACGCCGGCGACAAGGTGAAGGATCAGTTGCGCGCAGATGGCAAGCACGCGGTGATCATTGGCGGCGGCGATACCGGCAGCGACTGTGTGGGTACCTGCAACCGGCACAGCGCAAAAAGCGTGACGCAGTTCGAGTTGCTGCCCATACCGCCTGAACGCGAGAACAAACCCCTGGTATGGCCCTACTGGCCGATCAAGCTGCGTACCTCGTCGAGCCACGAAGAAGGCTGCGAACGCGAGTTCGCGATCGCCACCAAGGAGTTCATCCCCGGCGAGGGCAAGGACAAGAGCAAAGTCGCTGCGCTGAAGTCGGTCCGGGTTGAATGGCAGGGGGGCAAGATGGTTGAGATGCCGGGCACCGAGAAAATCATGCCTGCCGATCTGGTGCTGCTCGCTATGGGCTTCGTCAGCCCGGTGACGACCGTGCTCGATGCTTTTGGCGTCGCCAAGGATACACGCGGCAATGCGCGTGCCACGACCGGCGCCGCCGGCGGTTACAAGACCAATGTCGACAAGGTCTTCGCGGCCGGCGACATGCGCCGCGGCCAGTCACTGGTGGTCTGGGCGATCCGTGAGGGCCGCCAGGCGGCACGCGCGGTTGACGAGTACCTGATGGG
>JBKJYB010000020.1:0-3169 GCA_046716045.1 Nitrosospira sp. | reverse complement strand
CCTGTCTGCGCGCTCACCACGCCAAGCTTTATCACTTGGGCATCCGTGGCAACATCGCCAAGAGCACGTTGACCGATGCCAACGAATCCCGCGACTGGCGCACCTATCAAGATTTCGCGATGAGCCTGATCCAGACTGCCAGACAACTCTATATCAACGACAGCTTTGCGGTCGAACTGGAACAGACCGTCTATGCGCTCGATACCACAACTATCGACCTGTGCTTGAGCGTCTTTCCGTGGGCGCGCTTTCGTCAGGCCAAAGCGGCCGTCAAGATGCATACGCTGCTCGACCTGCGCGGCAATATTCCAACCTTCATCCACATCAGCGACGGCAAGATGCACGAGGTCAATGTGCTCGACATCCTGATACTCGAAGCCGGCAGCTTTTACATCATGGATCGTGGCTTCACCGACTTCGCTCGCTGGTTCGTCATGCATCAAGCGCAGGCGTTTTTTATAACGCGAGCCAAATCCAACCTGCTCTTTCGCCGTGTCTACTCTCGTTCCGTGGACAAATCCACGGGACTGCGCTGCGATCAGACCATTGCATTGACCGCTCCCAAGGCCAGCAAGGATTACCCGCAGCACCTGCGGCGCATCAAGTTCCACGATGCCGAACACGACAAGGATCTGGTATTTCTAACCAACAATTTCGACTTGCCTGCGCTGACCATCGCTCAGCTTTATCGTTGCCGCTGGCAGGTCGAACTATTCTTCAAGTGGATCAAACAGCATCTTCGTATCAAGCGGTTCTACGGCACTACCGAGAACGCGGTCAAGACGCAAATATGGATCTCCATCACCGTTTACGTCTGGGTCGCCATCGTGAAAAAGCGGCTCAATACCGAGGCTTCGCTTTACACAATTCTACAAATCCTGAGCCTAACTCTTTTCGAGAAAACGACGCTCGATCAATTACTTAAAAACACAGAGATGCAAATGACCACACAGCAAAACAATAACCAACTGAATCTATTCAACTAAATTGCCGGACACTACTGGGACAATATCTAGTCATATTGTCGTGCCGGCAAATCATTTCAAATTCCCTTCCACGATGAGAACCGATAAATGATGCGACACTATGACTTGTCTGTCTTTTTCCCACAATTGGACAGAAGTACATCAAGCCGAAGTTTTCTGTAGTACCAAAGTACAGGGTGTGGGATGAGCGGGACTGGGCTGCGAAAGCGCGCCATAACTGAACAGGGAATCAGTAATATGTCCTGTTTATGACATAGACATATAATATGCCAAACCTATACACACTCATATTCCGAAGGCTGGATATGAGAGCGGCTGTGACAAAACCTGTCAACGAAACAGACAATGTTTCGTTGCGGTTATTCTTAGAGATCAGACCAGTGTCAGCGGTCCGTGATCATCACAGTGTCCACCGTGTGGATGGTGGAGATGTCCATCGACCAGATAGTCGATATGGCTGCCGTGGGGCACAGCTTCGTGGCCGCAACCGGGGCCGTGTGTATGCGTTTGAGAATGGCCAGCGCATAGGTGTTCGGGCGTGCAGTTTTCCGGGTTAGTGGCTGTTATTCCTACTACATGTTCATCAATGTGATCCCCGTGCGGGTGGTGCAGATGTCCGTCATGCAGATAATCAACATGATCATCATGCACGATGCCCGTATGCCCGCACTCGGGGCCGTGTGGGTGGGTATGATTTTCATGCAGTGGCAGGTTACAATTGGTCATCTTTGCTTTCCTCCTTCAAGATATGAACTAAGGTGCGGTAACGTTCAGGCGGGCTGTAAACTACAAAAAGAATAGCACCGGATCAAGTCGACACCCAATCAGCTTTCATCTCCGACGCTTCGATAGCAGCATCTGAAGCCGAATACCCCGATCACAAGCAATTTCCACACGTGTTCACATACGTCGTGAACAACTTATGTACAAGTTTGACCCGTTTCCGTGCGCGCAGTTCCGGTCTACGACAGTCAAAGTGCAACTGTCAAGCTGGGTCGCAAGCGATTCATGTTCTGTATACTCCAGCCTGCACCATTTACGAGAGCGCGGAGGGATGAAGAGGGGCTCGGACAAATTTTGACTGGTAAGGCCGGCAAAAAAGGAGAATCTCGGGATTGGAAATGAAAACATACAATAAGTACGATCTCAAGGGTAATCTAGGTGTTTAGCCCCACGATGTGGTGGTGCGGGTTGATGATAAACTTGTCCGGGTCTTCTGACCATATTTTGCAAATATATTCATAGGGGGTGAGACCCTTGAGGGTCTTAAGTCGTTTAGCGAAGTTGTAGGCCATCAGAAAGGCTTGCATGTGACCCTTGAGTTCGTCATGTGAATCGTAATGGTATCGCTTGACGGTGGCTTCTTTGATCGTGCGGTTCATACGTTCGACTTGACCGTTCGTCCATGGATGATTGACCTGGGTCGTCCGGTGTTCGATGGCATGCTCACGGCAACACAGATCGAACATGTGAGTGATATATCTGGCTGTCGGGCCATTGCGGTAACGTGGCGGATGACAGAACTGGACCCCATTATCGGTCAGGATCGTGTGTATCTTGTAAGGAGTCGCCTTGATCACGCTGCGTAAGAATGCCGCCGCTACTGTCCGGTCCGATTGTGCATGCAGCTCGACATAGGCAAATTTGCTGGTGCGATCGATCGCGACGAACAGGTATAGCTTGCCTTGCGCTGTCTGCACTTCGGCAATGTCGAGATGGAAGTAGCCGATTGGGTATTGCTTGAACTTCTTACGCGCCTTGTCGCCTTCAACATCCAGCAGCTTTGAGATGCCGTGCCGTTGCAGGCAGCGATGCAGGCTTGAGCGTGTCAGATGGGGAATGCTGGCTCGCAGCGTATAGAGGCAATCATCCAGCGGCAACAGTGTAAAACGCCGAAATGCCACAATAGCTGCTTCTTCTTCCGGCGTCAGAACCGTCGAGCGAACTTCCTTTGGCCCCATGCGGGCATCCGTCACATGCGCCCGCTTGCGCCACTTCGCCACCGTCTTCGGGTTGATCCCGTAGCGGCCAGCCAACACCATCAGGCTCTCTTGACTATGTTGTATTGCTCGACGCACCGCCTCTGTCGTCGTGGCGCATCCGTGTAATATTTGTCCCATAATTCCTCCCTCCATAGCTGGCAATATTTTACACCAGCATACAGCGGGACTAAACACCTAGTA
>JBKJYB010000019.1:0-6775 GCA_046716045.1 Nitrosospira sp. | reverse complement strand
AAGCGTGATTTCAAGAACGCCATCAGTACTCAGGAAAAGCTGATCAACGCTTTCCCCAGTAGTTCCAAGGCTCCCGATGCAATGCTTAACATTGCGAGTAGCCAGCAGGAAATGAATCAAAAAGCTGTCGCCAAAAAAACCCTGGAAAGCCTTATTGCCCGGTATCCTGGCAGCGATGCGGCACAAAAAGCCAGGCAACGGCTGGCCAGTAAAAAGTAGCGCATCGGATTCCGCCTTCGTGGTGATGGCGCATCCGTTCTAAAATGGTTCACACCCCCTTTTCGTTGCAACATACAATTGCCCAACCTGCTGGTGCGGTAAATTTACGTATCAGCGAAATTTTTCTCTCTCTGCAGGGAGAGACTAGCCGTGCCGGGTTGCCTACGGTATTTGTGCGTCTTACCGGATGTCCCCTGCGTTGTGGCTATTGCGACACCGAATATGCGTTCTACGGCGGCGAAAGTCTGTCAATCCCCGCTATTCTGGCGGAGGTTGCCAATTATGCGCCTCGTTATGTTACGGTCACCGGCGGCGAGCCCCTGGCGCAGAAAGAATGCCTGACCCTGCTCAGGCTATTGTGCGATGCCGGTTACTCGGTTTCACTCGAAACCAGTGGCGCACTGGATGTTTCCGGGGTGGATGCGCGTGTTTCCAGAATCCTGGACATTAAGACCCCTGGATCGCGAGAAGCGGGGAAAAACCGATGGTCCAATCTCAACCATCTTACCCGCCACGATGAAGTCAAGTTTGTACTGTGCGATGAAGCGGATTATCAATGGGCGGTTGAAACAGTGCGTGAATATCGACTGGATCTCATCTGCCCCATTTTATTTTCGCCGGTTTATGACAAGCTTGATCCCGCGACGCTCGCTGCTTGGGTACTACGTGATCGCCTGCCGGTGCGGGTACAGGTCCAGCTACACAAGTTGCTGTGGGGTGAGGGCCCGGGGCGATGAAAAGCAGGCGGGAATGCGTCGCAAGCCTGGATTCTTAGCGCTATCCTTATGACAAAGGCTGTGGTGCTTTTATCAGGCGGGCTGGATTCCGCCACCACGCTTGCCATCGCCCGCAACAGCGGATACGCGTGCTACGCTTTAAGTGTGGACTATGGTCAGCGTCACGAATCGGAACTGGCGGCGGCGGCAAAATTGGCGCGACTCCTCGGCGCTTGTGAGCATAAAACCATTAAAGTTGACTTGAGCATATTCGGCGGATCGGCGCTCACCGATAAATTCATTGCCGTACCAACCGAAGGAACAGAAGCTGGTATTCCCGTCACTTATGTTCCGGCCCGTAATACCATCATGCTGTCGCTCGCACTGGCCTGGGCAGAGGTACTCAAATGCCGTAATATTTTTGTTGGCGTCAATGTGGTGGACTATTCCGGCTATCCGGATTGTCGGCCTGAATACGTCGCGGCATTTGAAAAAATGGCGAATCTGGCCACTAAAGCAGCAATTGAAGGCGCCAGGCTGAGTATCCATGCGCCACTTATCAACTTGTCGAAGGCGGAAATCATCCGGTGGGGAATCTTACTGGGCGTGGATTATAGCCTGACGGTATCCTGCTATCAGGCGGATGAAACAGGGTTGGCTTGCGGCGTGTGCGATTCTTGCCGATTACGCCGGGCAGGGTTTGAATCAGAGAATGTGCCGGATGTGACACGTTATAGCTCATGGGGTGTGCCGCAAAACGTCGAAGACTCGTGATGATAATTCATACTACTCATCACCCCGTATGATTCCCTGGCTTACTCCTGAATCTCCGTTTCCCCCGCTAAACACCGCACTTGCCAATCCCAACGGCCTGCTGGCTGTCGGCGGCGATCTCTCGCCGCGGCGTCTGATCGAGGCTTATCGCCACGGAATTTTTCCCTGGTTCAGCGAGGGAGAGCCTATTCTATGGTGGAGTCCCGATCCGCGCATGGTGCTGTTTCCCGGTGAGCTTAAAATTTCTCGATCGCTAAGAAAAACGCTGAAGAAAGACAACTATGAAATTCGTGTCGATAGCGCATTCAGCGAGGTCATGCAGGCATGCGCCCAGCCGCGGAACGAGTGCGCCGGTACATGGATCCACGCGGAGATGATTTCAGCCTACGCTGCGCTATATGAAATGGGGCTGGCTCATTCCATTGAAGTCTGGATAGGTGGTGAACTAATGGGGGGACTGTACGGAGTTGCCCAGGGAAAAGTGTTTTTTGGCGAATCGATGTTTTCCCGGGTCTCGGACGCTTCCAAAATCGCATTCGTGCATCTGGTAAAGCAACTGGAGCGCCGGGGTTTCCGCATGATCGACTGCCAGATGAAAACTGCTCATCTCGCCTCCCTTGGCGGGCGCGAAATTCCCCGGAAGGAATTTAGTCAAAAATTAAAAGAATTGGTAAACTACACCGAGCGAGTTGAAAAATGGTGCATCGATCATGAGTCAATTGAATGATCTACCTTCATCGGTACTACAGTTTTATACTACCGCGTCTTACCCGTGTAGTTATCTGCCGGAAAAATTGGCGCGGTCCCAGGTGGCGACACCCAGTCACCTGATCGACACCGGCGTCTATGGCGAACTGGTAAAGGCCGGCTTCCGCCGTAGTGGCGCCTTTACCTACCGTCCTTACTGCGACAATTGCCGCGCTTGCATACCAGTGAGGATAGTCGTGGACGAATTGATTCTCAGGCGCGCTCACCGCCGCTCCTGGAAACGGCATCAACACCTGGTTGCAACGCAGCACGATTTGTATTATCACCCGGACCACTACGCACTTTATCTGCGCTACCAGACGCAGCGGCATTACGGCGGCGGCATGGATCGCGACAGCCGCGAACAATACCGCCATTTCCTGCTGCCAAGCAACGTTAGTTCCAGACTGGTCGAGTTCCACGAAAACGGACAGCTGCGCATGATCAGCATCATCGATAAACTGCCCGACGGTATGTCGTCTGTATATACTTTCTTCGATCCGCATGTGCCGGGGGCGAGCTTCGGCACCTATAATATCCTGTGGCAAGTGCAACAGTGCCGTGCACTACGACTACCCTATCTCTATCTCGGTTACTGGATCAAGGAAAGCCGAAAAATGGCATACAAAGCTGGCTTCGGGCCTTTGCAAGGTCTGATTGACGGACGATGGGAGCCCCTGAGCACTATACAAAGCAGAGGTTGCACATAGAGGGCTTCGCTCATGTCCTGCTCAATGAATCAAATGTCTCATAATGTTCTATCGCTGCATCTTCCGTATGGCTGCCGCGCGTTTCTCCAACGGCGCAGCTTTGTTGGCATAGCCAATATCACGGTATAGCTGCGCCAAATTTTCAAGGCTCGTGGCAACGTTGGGATGATCCGGACCAAGCGTCTTTTCGGAGATAGCCAGTGCGCGCCGAAAAAGCGGCTCCGCCTGTGGGAATTTCCCCTGATCTTTATACAACCCTCCCAGGTTATTCAGACTTAGCGCCACGTTCGGATGATCCGGGCCGAGCGCTTTTTTTGAAATGGCAAATGCGCGTTTATAAAGCGGCTCGGCTTTTGCATATTGTTCCTGGGCCTGGTATAGCTGGGCCAGGTTGTTCAGGCTTATGGCAATATTGGGATGAGCCGGGCCAAGAGCTTTTTCTAAAATTGCCAGCGCGCGCTTGAGAAGCGGCTCAGCCTGCGCATACTGCTCCTGGGCCTGGTATAGCTGACCCAGGTTGTTCAGGCTTATGGCGACATTGGGATGATCCGGACCGAGAGTTTTCTCATCAATCGCCAACGCGCGCTTATAGAGCGGCTCGGCCTGCGCATATTGCTCCTGGTTTCTGTACAGCGTCGCAAGATTGTTCAGGCTTGCGGCAACTTCGGGGCTCTCCGGGCCAACCGATTTCTCAAAAATTGCCAGCGCGCGTTTGAGAAGCGGTTCGGCCTGCGTATATTGACCTTGGGCGCTATACAACATTGCAAGGCTATTCAAACTCGTGGCCACGTCAGGATGATTGGCGTCCCGGGTTTGTTCAGCTGTTTGCAGCGCCTGCTTCGCCACTGAGGTGGCACGGGTATAATCCCCCTGCTGATAAAGTGATTCCACTTCCGAATTGAGCATCTCCCATTCCGTAGCGGCATAAGTGTGCCCGCCAGATGTCACGAGAATGAGTACAAGAGAAAAAGTAGCCAGCTTCATAAACGCCCCCCCGCTAAAACCATGCAGATGATAGCGAATCCCATTCGTAAATTCCATTTATAACAAGAAATAGCCGGATTCGGGTGAAGCTAAGGAACCTCCGGATAAGTTACAGCAATGCATTCCATGGAAGACGTTTTCAGAGATCGTCCGAGGTACAACGCCCTGCGCCTTTCATGTAGACATCGTTATAAGATTGTTGTTACCAATTCCAGGGCAATCGTTTAATAGCCTCTCTACATTTCCGGGTTAAAATAGATTCCATGCTCTATTCCCTGCTTCGCCCGTTGCTATTCAGTCTCGATCCGGAAACCGCCCATCGTTTCACGTTCAACGCGATCGAGAAAATTCAGCGGCTTGGCTTGCTTACCGGTGACCCGATAGCCTGCCAGGCGCGCAGTGTCATGGGCCTCGATTTTCCCAATCCCGTCGGGGTGGCCGCCGGAATGGACAAGAACGGTGAGCACCTTGAAGCGCTTGCGTCGCTCGGTTTCGGTTTTATCGAAATCGGCACGGTCACACCCCGTCCCCAGCCGGGAAATCCCCAACCACGCCTGTTTCGCATCCCCCAGGCAAACGCGATTATCAACCGTATGGGCTTCAACAACCATGGTGTGGACAATCTGGTAGCGAATGTCAGACGGACGAATTACCATGGCATACTAGGTATCAACATTGGCAAAAATTTTGATACGCCGGTGGAAAGAGCCGCTGAAGATTATCTGACTTGCCTGAGCAAGGTCTATCGGTACGCCGGTTACATCGTTGTCAATATTTCTTCCCCTAACACGCCCCATCTTCGTCAACTGCAAAACGCCGAGGAGCTGGATCATTTATTGGGCTTGCTGAAATCGAAACAGATGGAGCTCGCCGATGAACATGCCAAATACACGCCGCTGGCGTTGAAGATTGCTCCTGATCTGGAGCCGCCGCAGATCGAATCCATCGCGGCATTGCTGATGAGACACCAGATTGACGGGATTATCGCCACCAACACCACGCTTTCCCGTGCCGGTGTGGAAGCATTGCCTCATGCAAGCGAGACGGGTGGATTAAGCGGAGCTCCGCTTACAAAACGTGCTACCGCGGTTGTCCGTCACCTGCACGGCGTGCTGCAAGGGGCGATACCCATCATTGCCGCGGGCGGCATCATGTGCGCGGCGGACGCAAAGGAAAAAATCGACGCGGGGGCAAGCCTGGTGCAGATCTACAGCGGCCTGATTTATCGCGGTCCTCATCTGGTGCGAGAAGTGGCGCGTGCGCTCTGCGCATCGCCCGCGCCAGATTATTCCCATGCGGGTTCAGGATGAGAAGAGACACACTAATAATGGAAATCGATGCCATCCTGCCGCAAACACAGTGCCGTCAATGCGGTTTCTCTGGTTGCGAACCTTATGCGGCGGCCATTGCGGAAGGCCGTGCCGGCATCAATCAGTGTCCCCCCGGCGGCGAGCAAGGGATACGCAAACTGGCGGAGCTACTGGGAGTGAGTCCAGTGCCGCTAAATACCGCGCACGGCATGCCAAAGCCGAACGCGGTAGCGGTTATCGACGAGCAAATCTGTATTGGCTGTACACTTTGCATCCTGGCCTGTCCGGTTGATGCCATTGCAGGCGCGGCCAAGCAGGTGCATACCGTGATCGCAGCGGAATGCACCGGCTGCGAACTGTGTATTGCGCCATGCCCGGTGGATTGCATCAGCATCAGTCCCCTTAAGCAACCAGTCAGCAGCACCACAGCTAAACCTTATGCCCTGATTGGTGACCCGCTGGTGCACGAAAATGAAAAAAAGAAGACGGCCGATCGCGCACGTGCGCGTCACCGGTTCAGATTAGAAAGGCTTGAGCGTGAAAAACAGGAACAGGAAGAAAGGCTTGCACAAAAAATCGGAGCGGTGAAATCGATAATTGGTTCCTCAACCGGTGGTGATCTCAAGAAGGCCGCTATCCAGATCGCACTGGAACGTGCCAAGGCTGGCCGTGCCCGGATAACTGAAGAACATAACAACGCTGATCTATAGTAGCCCTGCGTCCAAAAATCCATGAATTCAACCATGCGCCGTGAGATTTTTATCCGTTTCAGGGCGGTCAACCCTCATCCCGCCACCGAGCTTGAGTACAACTCACCATTCGAGTTGCTGGTAGCGGTAGTGCTCTCCGCCCAGGCCACTGACAAGAGCGTGAATCTGGCAACCCGAAAATTGTTTCCCAAGACCAATACGCCGGAGAAAATTCTTGCCTTGGGCGAAGCCGGTTTGCGGGATGCCATCAAGAGCATCGGGCTATATAAAACTAAAGCAAAGAATATTCTGGCTACTTGCGCCCTGCTCATCGAGCATCACGGCGGCATAGTGCCGCAAACCCGGGAGCAGTTGGAAAAATTACCCGGCGTGGGACGCAAGACCGCCAATGTAATATTGAACACTGCATTCGGTGAACCCACTATCGCAGTGGATACCCACATTTTTCGTGTCGCCAATCGTACCGGAATCGCACCCGGGAAAACCGTGCTGGAAGTGGAGCTGAAACTCCTGAAACATATTCCAAAAGAATTCCGTCACGACGCCCATCACTGGCTTATTTTGCATGGGCGCTATGTATGCATCGCAAGGAAACCGAAATGCGC
>JBKJYB010000018.1:0-12836 GCA_046716045.1 Nitrosospira sp. | reverse complement strand
TAGTGCTGGATGAAGCTTATAACGAATATTTGCCCAGCACCATCAAGGCCGACAGCATTGCGTGGCTGAAACGCTTTCCCAATTTGCTCATTACTCGCACTTTTTCCAAAGCTTATGGCATGGCGGGGATACGCGTGGGCTTCGGGCTGGCCCACCCGGATGTGAGCGGCTTGATGAATCGTGTACGCCAGCCATTCAACGTAAACAGCATTGCCCTCGCAGGCGCGGTTGCCGCGCTGGAAGACATCGAATTTGTGAAACGCACTTATGCGCTCAACCAGGCGGGGATGCTGCAAATCACTACCGGATTGCGGCAACTCGGCATCGAGTACATTCCATCCTACGGTAATTTTTTAAGTTTTCGCCTGAATAAGAACAATGTCAAGGCGGTAAACGAAAGCCTCCTGAAACAGGGTGTTATTGTGCGCCCCATCGGTATTTACGAAATGCCGGAGCACCTTCGGGTCACCGTCGGCCTCGAATCGGAAAATCAGAAATTCTTGAAATCACTCGAGATAGCAATCGGAGAATCAGCTTGATCATCATTATGAACAGCGGCGCCACCGGCGAACAAATCGAATCGGTGGTAAATAAAATTCGAGGTTTCGGTCTTGATGCAAACGTTTCGCGCGGCACCGAACGCACCGTAATCGGCGCAATCGGCGATGAGCGCAAACTCGATCCGGAAATGTTCGATTCCTTGAGCGGGGTCGAATATTCCATGCACATCGTCAAGCAGTACAAGATTGTGTCGCGCGAATCGCACAAGCACGACTCGGTAATCGACGTAGGCGGGATACCAATAGGCGGTAACAAGGTGCAGATCATTGGCGGCCCGTGCTCGGTTGAAACCCAGGAGCAAATGGATTTATCGGCACAATATGTATCTGACGCTGGCTGCGGGTTGATGCGTGGCGGGGCCTTCAAACCCCGCACCAGTCCTTACACCTTTCAGGGCAACGGTGAGGAAGGACTGAAAATGTTCCGCAAGGCGGCGGACAAATATAATCTGCGTATCGTCACTGAACTGATGGATGCACGCATGCTTGACACATTTCTCAAGTACGATGTGGACGTTATCCAGATCGGTACCCGCAGCATGCAGAACTTCGAACTGCTAAAGGAAGTGGGGCGCATCAACAAGCCGGTGATACTCAAACGCGGCATGTCGGCGACGATTTCCGAGTGGCTGATGGCGGCGGAATACATTGCCGCGGGCGGCAATCACAACATCATTTTCTGCGAACGCGGTATCCGCACCTTCGAAACAGCCTACCGTAACGTACTGGATGTGACTTGCATCCCGGTGCTGAAAAAAGAAACCCATTTACCGGTTATCGTCGATCCTTCCCATGCCGGGGGCAAGGCGTGGATGGTTCCCGCACTGGCACGCGCGGCAATTGCCGCCGGTGCCGACGGATTGTTGGTGGAAATGCATCCGAACCCGTGCGACGCCTGGTGCGACGCCGATCAGGCATTGAACCCGCAGGAATTTGAATCTCTCATAGGGTCGCTGAAAGGAATAGCGGGCGTCATTGGACGGAGCCTGTAGCGATATATTCAGCGAGAAAATACTATGAATTTCGTCATTCCGGGCTTGACCCGGAATCCAGCTCAAACCAACAATCACGCACTTTGAACGCCACTGGATACAGGCCTCCTTCGGTATGACGCGGCTACTATTTGTTAACCGGATCAATAGAGAAGAGATTCTCTTGGATATCAACCGCGGAGAATAACCAGTCTCAATTATGCCCAGCGTCATGATAAATAAACTGGTGATTATCGGCGTGGGCCTGATCGGCGGCTCGTTCGCGCTGGCGCTACGCAAGGCGGACAAGGTTAAGCATATCGTCGGCGTGGGGCGCAGCCGGGAAAATATGCAGCGCGCCCTCAAGCGAGGCGTGATCGACGAAATCGCCGCTGACCTTCCGTCAGCGTTGAAACATGCGGATGTCGTACTGCTCGCCACCCCGGTTGGACAGATCGGCGGTATCATGGCGCAAATCTCCCCATATCTTGAACCCGGCACAATCGTGACCGATGCCGGCAGCACCAAACAGGATGTGGTCGCCGCGGCACATTCTTATTTGGCCGGACATCTGAAAAATTTTGTTCCCGGCCATCCTGTCGCGGGGGCCGAACTGAGTGGAGTCAGCGCAGCCGATGCCGATTTGTACGACGGCAAGAATCTGGTGTTGACTCCGCTGGAGGAAACCAGCGCCGAGGCGGTGAAGCGAGTGACGGAATTATGGCAGGCTTGCGGCGCACGCGTTTCGCAAATGAGCGCCGCCGAGCACGATAAAATCCTCGCCGCGGTGAGCCATCTTCCCCATGTGCTGGCATTCCTGTTAATGAACCATGCCTCATCCAGCGCCAAACATCCGGATGATCCGCTGGGCTCAGACGAGCCACTGCGTTTTGCCGGCAGTGGATTCCGCGACTTTACCCGCATCGCCGACAGTTCCCCGGAAATGTGGCGCGACATATGCCTTGCCAACCGCGAAGCACTATCCAGGCAAATCGATGCTTATCAGAATGAGTTGACAGCGTTGCGTGAAATGCTGGCGCGCGGCGATGGCGAAGCACTGGAAAGCGTTTTTGCCAGTGCGCGTGAAGCGCGGTGGCGTTGGCTCAAGAACAAGTCTTGAACTCGAATCCAACAGCCGCTTAACCCGAATATTGCCCGATAAAAGAAACGGTCAACCACCGGATTCCGGTTCAATAAGCGACTTGCTCTTCTGGCTCGACGCTTGATACCCGCCCTTTATTCATCGGCACGATCTTGGATTTGATGGTCTTGTTATGTGCGTCAGCCAGCTTCTTTACGGCAAGGTTATAGTCTGCCCATAGCGTATCAAGCTCCTGCGCGTGACGCTCAAGCATCAAGGTGTAATCATCCTGATGCTGATCGCGCAGGGCATTCTTGGCGCGAAGATAAGTTTTATGGCGTCGTTGTGCTTCGGTGTTCTTTTTCATGGCTCACAATAAATGGCAATTCGACAATCAGCGCAAACACCCGTGGAAAGTTAAAACTTCTAATCACCTCGCATTGGGTCATATTGCTATCGTATCAACTTGGGTAACCAAAACAATTGGACTTTGGTACATCCACTGCCTATAAACTATCCGTTACCTGGGCACATGACGGATACAAAATTCATCGGATAGGCTTCCATTGCCCCTGTGGACGACCAGTTGCCTATGGGTCGGTCCACGTCTCATCCCGATCAAATCACAATCCAACCTGGAGGGAGAAAACCATGACTTTGAAAGAGAAGCTGGACGACTTGAACAACATGATTCTGAAGGGCGAAATTCTGGAATCCATGGACAAGTATTACCATCCAAATTGCGTGGTAATTGAAAAGAATGATGTGGTGGCAACAGGTCTTCAAAAAGCCAAAGAGCGGGAGTCGGATATTTTCAAGGGGGTTGAAGCGTGGCTCAAGTCAGAGATTAAAGCCACCGCTGTGGGTGATGACGTCACGATGACCGAGTGGCATTATGAATACAAGCATAAGGACCTCGGGCACAAGAAGTTCGACCAGGTAGCTGTTCAGCACTGGAAAGATGGAAAGATCATCAGTGACCGGTTCTACGCGCTGTATTGAGCCTCCGCGGATGGCTCTCCACTTATAGCCATCCAGCTCGCATGGGCGAACCCGGTCAGCAATGCCTACTTATGCGTGATGGGTTTGTCGGTGAACAGGAAGTTTTTCAGTTGAGTGGAAAAGGCTGAATCCTTACGTCGAATCCACTCCAGCACCATGGAGGCATGCTCCTTCTCCTCATCGCGATTGTGCGCAAGGATTGCTTTGAGTTCCTCATCTTTGCAAGCGTCCACACGCTGGTTGTACCAATCCACAGCCTCCAGCTCTTCCATCAACGAAACGATTGCTCTGTGCATGTCTCTTGTTTCATCGGACAGCTCCTCAATGGGTTCGTGGTAACCGACACTTGACATGGCTTGCTCCTTTTTCTTGGGTAATTGATGTAATCATGGATGTCCTTGTCCGCTTATGCGGAAGATTTGCGCGGGAGAAAATTAACTTGGCGGCATAACCCCATCCAACAGCGCGCGCATCCGCCGCCAGTGCGAACCCTCCCAGAATACACGTTGGCAAACATTGCAGGTGCTGAAGTGATCGAATCGATCGCGTACGGCGGGCGGGAGGCGCATCAGCACCTCCGCCTTGGCCACGGCGCGCAACGGTGCGTTGCATGTCAGGCATAACGTGAACGGACGCGCGTTGCGCGCCAAATCCAGCCGATCGAATATCTCGTACAACTGCTGTGTTGATCTCAACGCGCGTATGTAGCAGCCTCGCGTGATTGAACGGCGCTTGAGCAATTCTCTATCACGCGTGAGTAAGATGCGCTCGTCACGCCCAACAATGACCTCTATTTCGCTATCCTGAAAGTTGTTGTCATAAAGCGTGTCGAAGCCAGCCATGCGCAGCAGGTGCGCAAGCCCGCCCAGATGCGCATCGGCGACAAAGCGCGTCACCCGTAAGGGTTGTTCGCGCACGCGCAACAAGGGAGTAATATCAAGCATCTCGAACCGGGGAAAGACGGCTATGCGATCACCGTCATTCAACAGCCGGTCGAAACCCACAGACTCGCCGTTGACCAGCACCAATTCGACCTCAGTATGAGGTACCCCAAGCGCTTCGATCATATGCTTAGTGGTCGCCGACTCTGAACAAGGGCAAGCAAACTCCCGCCTGCGCCGTTCGGGCGCCAGAAAATCGTTCAGTTCTTCATAGAAACGAAATGTGGCGGTAACCATTGCGAAAGTATTGCATTTTTCAAAGCAAAAGGTGCATGCTGTAACACTCCAATGAGGTGGCCGTGTCCAGGACACGATGACATTTTCCGAATGGCCGCATGAACTTCTTGTAGGGGGATACACAACAATGTCGAGAATAGTTTGACACTCTGGAACTATACGCCCCGTACAGCAACTCTAATATGGCGTCAGAGGGTGAACATCAAAGCTGGTTTTTGCCGTCCGGTTATTCAAACACTAACGGAGTCCTCATGAGAATGAAGTGGTTTTCACTTATGTTTTTCGTCGCCTTTTCAAGCCCCGGTATTGCCGCTGAAAAAAATTACAAGATATGCACCGCGGGTGGCTATTTTGCCGGCACTGACGATAAATTTCTAAGTGGGCTGGCGATGTATATTGCGCAAAAAAGAAATATCTTCAACGATCCCATATGCGGCGCCCTATGGAGAAACGCACACAAGATTGGAGAAACCATCTCTAAAACAGGAAAGATTCACGATGAGGCGGAAGGAAATGTTGTTCATGACGCCACCGAATTTAGCGGCAAGGTATATGAAGTAGTCGGTTCCAAAATCAATTTCTAGCCGCCGGACTTCGAGAATTGAAGCGAAAAGGGAAGAAATTGGGTCTGAGCTAACTTGGCTCATGGAACCAGCCTAAGACTCTACGTGAGTAGAGATCAAGCAACACTGCCAAGTAAAGCCAACCATGTATTTGGCGGAGGCGGTGAGATTCGAACTCACGGTAGAGTTGCCCCTACGGCAGTTTTCAAGACTGCTGCCTTAAACCGCTCGGCCACGCCTCCTATATTGGTCGCACGAATAATACCTTTTTAGGGTTACTTTTGCCAGCCGGGCTGCAAGTAGGGAGATTAAGATTGCAACTTTCCATAAACATGCGTAGTCTTATGCATGTATAAGTTCGTCAACCAAGGAGACGTCATGCAACCCGAACTGAGATATTCTGGCTCGACCGCGCAAACCGGGATTGTTGTTGCTCGCAACAAGGTCCTGCGCAATACCTACTGGATGCTTGGCTTGACCATGATTCCGACGATGTTCGGCGCGATGATCGGGATGAGCACCAATTTCGCATTCCTTGCGCAGGCGCCAATCTTGGGGGCGCTGGTGATGCTGGCCGTAATGTTGGGCCTGCTGTTTGGGGTGAGTGCCACGCGCAATAGCGTGATGGGGATTGTGTTGCTGTTCCTGTTTACTTTTGTTGCTGGCTGGTGGTTAGGGCCGATGCTGCAATACGCGCTTCATTTCAAGAATGGCGCGCAACTGATAGGAACCGCCGCCGCCGGAACAGGAATGATCTTCTTCACCCTGGCAGGAATCGCGACGGTGACCAAAAAAGATTTCGGCTTCATGCAGAACTTCCTGTTTGTGGGACTGGTGTTGCTAATCATCGCGTCCATCGCCAACCTGTTCTTCGCCATGCCGGCAGCTTCACTCGCCATCTCGGCTGTTGCGGTGCTGCTGTTTTCCGGCTTTATCCTGTTTGACGTAAGCCGTATCGTTAACGGTGGAGAAACCAACTACGTGATGGCGACGATGGGCATTTATCTTAGCCTCTATAATCTGTTCACCAGCCTGCTGCATCTGTTGCTGGCATTCTCGGGTGAAAAAGACTGACAGTCTGAGTAATCTCTAATGAAAAAGGGCGGCTGTTACCAGCCGCCCTTTTTATTTCTCCTCATGTTTCTTGGATAGCGCCTTTTTCAAACAACGCGATAGATTCAACATGTGCGGTGTGCGGAAACATATTCACGACCCCTGCGGCCTTCAATATATATCCCTTCCCATGCGCCAGCACGCCTGCGTCGCGGGCTAGCGTAGCCGGGTTACAGGATACATACACGATGCGCGAGGGCGCTGCCCTTCCTTCTCCCAGCGAATTGACCGCGGCGATTGCACCCTCGCGCGGCGGGTCAATCAGCATTTTGTCGAAATACCCCTGCCCTTGCATCCACGCTTCGTTTATTTCAAACAGGTTGGCTTCCATGAATTGCGTATTTCGCGCCAGGCAGTTTCTTTTCGCGTTTTCCCCAGCTCGCATCACCGTGGCCGCGCTGCCTTCGTAACCCACCACATGCGCACCACGCCGCGCGATTGGCAGGGTGAAATTTCCCAATCCGCAGAATAAATCCGCAATACGTTTCCCCGGCTGTGGACGGAGCAAGTTCAGCGCACGCCGCACCAGTATCCGGTTCATGGCGGGATTAACCTGAGTAAACTCGGTCGGGTGAAACGGCATGACGATATCGAACTCAGGCAGAGTGTAATTCAATTCCGGCGCGTTTTTCGGGTAAAACGGATAAGCCGTCTGTGGGCTACCTTCAGATTGCAGGAAAAACTGAATGTGATGCCGATCGGCGAAAGCCTTGAGTAATGCTTCGTCCCGTGAGGTAAGCGACTCCAGGATACGCAATACCAGCACATCCACATCCTCGCCCAACGATACCTCGATCTGCGGGATACGGTCGCGGATCGATAGACTTCCCACCAGTTCCCGCAACGGCAAAATGAGCCTGGAAATGCGTGAGGGCATGACTTCGCAAGCCTGCATATCGGCGACAAAGCTGCTGCGCTTCTCGTGAAAGCCGACCAGAACTCCGCCTTTTTTGGCGACGTAGCGCACCGACAATCGCGCGCGGTAGCGGTAACCCCAGGCTGCCCCATATATAGCAGGCAGGATTAATTCGGCCTCGACCTTACCGATATGCTTGAGGTTATCCTCTAGAATGCGCTGTTTCGCCGCCACTTGGGCGCGTGCATCCATATGTTGCAGGCTGCATCCGCCGCATATCCCGAAGTGCCTGCATTGGGGTGTAACCCTCGCATATCCCGGTTTGAGCACCTGCCCAACCTGCGCCATCTCGAAGTTTGATTTCTTGCGATAGGGATTGTAGGTGACCACTTCACCGGGCAATGCACCTTCAATGAAGATGACTTTACCTTCCGCGTGCGCAACCCCGCGGCCTTCCTGATCCAGGGATTCGATGGTGACGGGAGCGATCATATTTTGCGCTGCACGACGATTCCCGTAATCGCGGGAACGCAAGAGAGAATAAGCGTTGTTGCCGCTACGGCCACTGACCGAGAAATTCCTGCCAATGAGGTTCGGAAGACTTGCCCAAGGTGAAGCGCACCAGCTCACATTCGCGTTGATACTGCTCGTCATCGAAAATACCACGCATGAGCTGGAAACGCAAAAAGACCAGATAGGTATTCACCACATCGGTTTCACAGTAGTTGCGGATTGCGGCGATTTCCCCATTCTGGAAGGCGCCCCAGACTTGGGAACCATCCATGCCAAACTTTCCGGGAAAACCCATCAGCTTGGCCAATTCGTCCAGCGGCGCATTGGCGCGCGGCTGATACAGCGCCAACAAATCCATTAAATCAAGATGACGCGTATGGTAGCGGCTGAGGTAGTTGTTCCATTTGAATTCGCGGTCATCGTCGCCCATCTCCCAATAGCGGCGTGCCTGTAGCCCATGAATCAGGCTACGATAGTGCAGGACGGGCAGGTCGAAACCACCGCCGTTCCAGGAAACCAGCTGTGGGCTGTATTTATCGATGCCTTCGAAGAACCGGCGGATGAGTTCCGCTTCGGAGTCCGCCGCATTTCCTAGCGACCATACGCGAAAATCATTTTTGTCGCGCAGCGCACAGGAGACTGCAACTATCTTCTGTATGTGTAATTGCAGGAAATCATTGCCCACAGCCTGGCGGCGCGACTGAAACGCCATGTCGGCGATATCGGCGGCCACGAGCTCCGGACCAAGATCGTGAAGTTTGCGCAATCCCTCTATATCGGGAACCGTCTCGATATCGAAAACCAGTACCGGTGTCACGTTAAGGGGATCTCAAACGAATTTTTGAATTTGCGGATTTGCCAGTTTATGAGTTGGGGGTTTTATTTTCTGACCCAGGAACCGCTTGCCGCCTGGTACCACCACCCCGGTCTGGCCAATTCGATCCAGCGCTGACCGAAGGTGGAGCGGATGTCCCCCTCCCATTCGGGATGGCTATTGGCACGGGCGATTTCTCGATAAAGCGCATTTCTGTCCTGGTTCTCAGCCGCAATCAAGGCATTGACCGGCTGGCGTGCCGACAATGGCAGCGCGTTGGCATCACGCATGGCGATAAGCCCATCGCGCGTAAGCCCTACCGCACCCCTCGCGTAATACGGCTCCAGTTGGCTATGCCGTTGCTGCATGCTTTGCTTGAGGCTCGCAATCGCCGGCGTATTGATCTCGATGTCGGCTGCCGTGTAGCCAGCGAACGATGCCGAGAGCAGTATCATCAGCAATATCAAACGGGAAACTGGATTGCGCATAGTATTCACCTTTAAGTTACGGTTGCAAGCGGTTGCTATGGTTGCACAGGAGGCTGGGATGGAGCCGGTTTATCCGTACCCTGCCCGCCCTCTTCAGGCTTTTTGAGCTGCCACACTTCTTCGATGATCTTGTCCGCCGCTTTTTCGGCCGCAGCCGCGGGGAAGTAAATATTAATGGTGACACATCCCGACAGTAATGTACCCGTCAATGTCAGCAAACCTGCGCGAAAAAAAATGTTTTTCATATCATCCCTACTGAAAGATAGGCTTAACGTTTTCTTGAGTAATCCGCTGCAGGCGGTTAATCAGTTCCCACCAGTCCACGTTGCGATTATAGCCTATCACTGTGATCGCCGGAATTCCGCCACCTTTGACGATGACATAACCTTGCGCCGGATGCTCGGACGCTATCCCGCCCATATGGCAAACACCGTTGCGCAATGAACAGCTCCAGCCGATCTTTGAATAGCCGAATTCCTCAAAAATATGCAGGAAACTGCGTTGAATCGCGGCTGCCGCCCCCGATCCTCCAAGAGAGGAGATATTCTGTACAGCGGCCTGGCTGATACGGCGCGGATAGTTGCCAGGGCTGCTCATGACGCTGGCGTCAAACTTTATCGGTTTCCAGTCAAAAAGCTCAAGGCCATGCACCGCCACATCAATGCGGCCTTGCATATTACCGAATGAAAATACACCGGTAAGCAGATTGAGATCGAGATTGCGCATATCCAGATCTGCCACCAGCGACGGTGCCCGGCCCATAGGGTCCAGCACCATCATGTTTCTTAACTCCACTGTGCCATCGAATACCTTGAAAAGTAAAGCACCATCCATTTCGAGAGTGTGACCCGTGTAACTCACTTTGGGAATCGTGCCTGACAGCGTACCGTACATTGGGCGGCTTTTCAGCGCTTCCGTCAGCTTCTGCATGGATACGGGCGAAAGCCCACCGCTGAATTGCCAGTGCCAGTCCTGAGCCTGGCGCGATGCACGGAAATTCTCCAGCGTAAACTCACCGTCCAGTACCGGAACGGTCATCCGCGGGATGGCGAGATCTTGTCCATTAATTTCCAGCGGTATACGAAATTCTCCTAGTGGTATCCGCGATAACAGGCTGCTCTGGATGCTGATATCCGCTACCGACACCCCTTGGGTCTGCCAGGGAACGTTGGCGTTCACGCCACGAAACGCAAAGCGCTCGCGTTCGTCTTCCACCGAGACGTCACGCAAATTGAGATTAAACAGTTCGGCGGCACCATTGCGGTAGCGCAACTGAATTCCGGCATGCCCCGCAGCTTTTAACCCCGTAAAGGAGGTATCCGCCAGAAAAGGTTTCAGCACTTGACTGAATAACGCGGACAATTCCAGATTGCCGGCACGCAAATCAAGATCGCGCAGCGTGTTGGTGGATCGATCGGCCACGCCCGATAAATCCACCTTGCCGATACCCGCGAGCACAAGATTTCCCTTGAGCAGGCGAATGATACTGTCATCCAGGCTACCGTTGACACGCAAATGATGCCCCTGGCCTGTAAAATATAGCGGTTGCCAGAATACCTCCCCCTGCGGCCAAGTCACATCAGCCTGCCATTCCCATAAATTGCCCGGCCGGCCTCCCTGACGCTCAGCTTTGGCGGTGATTTCTCCACTGATATTCTCACCCGCGTGCAGACCGCTGACATCGCTAAACGCCAACCCATCCACCGCGAGATTCGCCTCTATGGTGGCAAGCGCGCCGGCATTACCGCGCAGCCTGGCCGTACCATTGATCTTCCCCTTGGCGGGCGCAAGCATTTCTCTTTCTCTATCCGGCAGTAATTCGGCAATGCGTGCTACCTGTCCGTTTGTAACGGTCAGCATGCCCTCCCACGCCGCGCCTCCCCAGCGGGCGGAAAGACGCCAGTCTTCGCTGGCTTCATTGGAAGTTGTCTGAATTTTTACATCCAGCGTTTTATCGCGGGAAGAATAATGAAAGGTTGCGGGTATCGGTGCTGACCTGGATAGCCGTAACACTCCATCTTCACAGCTGATCAGATCCTCGGAAAACTGAAATGTATGACAGAAAAAACGTAAATTACGCCAGATCTTTCCCTGTACCGCGACTTCACCCAGCTTTATTTCCAGCAATGACGCCCGCGGGCCGGTAAGGCTGGCTTGTATTCCCTTTGCGCTTAAAAATGGGCTGTGAACATCATCGACGGAAAGAGTAATGAGAGGGGCAGCGTATGCGGAAGAAACGCCGATGAAGAATGCTGGCAATATTTTGATGAGCAGCTTAACCATTATCGACCCGGTCAAACACAAACTGCGCAGCGCCTGCTATAGCGCAGAGAAAATGACGAAAGCTTACCCGCCGCTGAGGGCAGATAACTCAGGCTGGGAAAACCCCCGTGGATAGGTAACGGTCTCCGCGATCGCAAACGATTGAAACGATCACCGCATTATGCACTTCGGCGGAAATCTTGAGTGTTGCCGCCAACGCACCTCCCGACGAAATCCCGGCAAAAATCCCTTCTTCGCGCGCCAGCCGCCGGGTCATTTCCTCGGCTTCAGCCTGAGAAACCCGAATAATGCAATCTACCCGGCTGGCATCGTAGATTTTTGGCAAATAGGCTTCCGGCCATTTCCGGATGCCCGGAATCTGAGCGCCCTCTTCCGGCTGCACGCCGATAATCTGGATCTCCGGATTTTTTTCTTTAAAATATTCAGCGCAGCCCATAATCGTGCCGGTGGTGCCCATGCTGCTCACCAGATGGGTAATTTCCCCTCCGGTATCTCGCCAGATCTCGGGAGCGGTACCTTCATAATGCGCTCGTGGATTATCGGGGTTGGCAAACTGATCCAGAATGATTCCGCGCCCCTCATCACGCATCCGCTCAGCCACATCCCGTGCTTCTTCCATGCTGCCCTCTTTTGAAGTCAACACGATTTCCGCACCGAACGCCTTCATGGATTGCCGCCGCTCCACACTCAGGTGCTCTGGCATCACCAGTATCAGGGGATAACCCATGATCGCCGCCGCCATCGCCAGAGCGATACCGGTGTTGCCGCTGGTGGCTTCTATCAGGGTATCTCCGGGCCTGATCTCCCCGCGCGCTTGCGCATGCCCAATCATCGATAACGCCGGACGATCTTTCACCGAGCCTGCGGGATTATTCCCTTCCAGCTTGGCGAGAATGACATTACTGGTTTTCCCCGGCAGGCGTTTAAGTTTCACCAGGGGCGTATTGCCGACAAAATCTTCTATGGTTTTGTACATGTCCAATTAATTCGTAGAGAATTCGTAAAAGATCGTGCCGGATTATCGCATACGTGCCGCTCGAAGACCCATTACAAAACGCACAAAGGATAACTACTAAAAAACGCCGAAGTATCCGTTTCTCGTAGGATGGGTGGAGCAAAGCGCAACCCATCGGCAATTGATGGGTTACGGCGTAACGCCTCCACCCATCCTACCAATGCCAGGTTTTTATTGCCTGACAGCCGGTTTATTTTCCTTGACCGCAGAGGCGCCGCCAACCGTAATATCCTTGCGCAGTTGCTTCATGGTGGCGGGACCAATGCCATTGACCTTTTCCAGATCGCCCGGCGATTTGAACGAGCCATTCTTCTTACGATAATCGACGATAGCCTTGGCTTTGGCCGGACCGATTCCCTGAAGAGTCTCAAGCTCGGCCTGATTGGCTGTATTGATGTT
>JBKJYB010000017.1:0-3915 GCA_046716045.1 Nitrosospira sp. | reverse complement strand
GGCGTCTGCGCTTCACCCGTCACCATCACCCGCAGCGGCATGGCCACTTTGGGCATCTTCAACCCATGCGCCGTGGCGGCAGCCTTGATTGCATCCTGGATGGCATGGCTATCCCATTCGATAACGGCAAGCCTTTCCCTCAAATCAACCAGCGCCGGTTTTGCCTCAACCGTGAAATGCTGGGCCTTCAGTTCCTCGGCAGGCTCCAGAAAACGGAAAAAATATACGGCCGCATCAGCCAGTTCCGCCACGGTATTAACGCGTTCTTTGAGAAGATTCACTACCTTGAGCAGATCTGGCAGATCGGGACCCACGGCGACATTGCAGCCATCCGTTTCAAGAAAAGGCGTGACCAGCTTCGTCAGGCGCGCATCGTCGGCGGTTTTGAGATACTGCTGGTTAAGCCATTGCAGTTTTTCCGGATTGAATTTTGCCGGCGAACAATTGATCGACGCCAGATCGAACCATTCAACCAGTTGTTCGCGGCTGAATACTTCTTCGTCGCCGTGCGACCAACCGAGCCGCGCCAGATAATTCACTAGCGCTTCGGGCAGATAGCCATCGTCCCGGTACTGCACCACCGAAACCGCGCCGTGACGCTTGGAAAGGCGCTCGCCATCCGATCCCAGTATCATCGGCACATGCGCGTATTGCGGCAATGGCGCGCCCAATGCCTTGAGAATGTTGATCTGGCGCGGCGTATTATTGACGTGATCATCGCCGCGAATCACGTGGGTGATGTTCATATCCAGATCATCGATCATCACGCCAAAATTATAAGTCGGTACCCCGTCGGCGCGCAGCAGCACCAGATCGTCCATTTCGCTGTTCGCGACGGTAATTTCGCCCTTGACCAAGTCACGGAATGTAACCGCGCCATCCAGCGGATTCTTCAGACGCACCACTGGCTTCACCCCGGCTGGCGGCGTTTGCTTCGAATCGCGCCAGCGTCCGTCGTATCGGGGCTTCAGCCCCGCCGCGCGCTGCTGTTCGCGCATTGCATCCAGCTCTTCCTTGCTGGCATAGCAGTAATACGCATTCCCCGCCCGCAATAACTGCTCCGCCACCTCGTGATAGCGCGACAGCCGCTGCATCTGGTAAAACGGCCCCTCATCATAATCCAGCCCCAGCCAGGCCATCCCGTCAAGTATCGCCTGGGTGGATTGCTCGGTAGAGCGTTCAAGGTCGGTATCCTCGATCCGCAGAATAAATTTGCCGCCGTGCCTGCGGGCATAAGCCCAGGAAAACAGCGCGGTGCGCGCGCCGCCGATGTGAAGATAGCCCGTGGGGCTGGGAGCGAAACGAGTACGGATCATGGGGATGCCGATTCCTGGCGATTGGGAAAGACCGCTATTTTACGCGAAATGCCGAGGTATTCGTGACCTACCTTGGATAGTCATTGGGCCGGCTCATGATAGGAGCATCGTCTTTCCCGCAAAAGCGGGAATCCACGCTTTTTCCAACTATGGCATGACCAGCTCAATGGCATGCTTCCGCGCGTTGACCAGAAGCGCAGATTCATGCTCTAATTGCGCCTCCCCAAGCGGTTATCCATCGGCTAACCCAACGGGCGGTTAACTCAGCGGTAGAGTGCCACCTTCACACGGTGGAAGCCACTGGTTCGATCCCAGTACCGCCCACCAGAACCTCTCCGAAACAACACTGGTAGCTCAGGTTAGCGTAGCGTACCCCGGCAACCCAATTCCGGCCGCTACAACTATTCTTTCTCGAATCCCTGATTGATAAACTTTAGTGTCCTGCTGTTTTCGGTGACAGTCCGCACGACTTGATCCGGCGCACCCGTTCGTGATTGGTGATTGCCATGCTATTCGTATTCCTTGACTGTGGATTCCGGATCTCCCGCAGAATTTCCCGCGCCCAGGGATTGATGGCATCGGGCGCATTCCAGTCACCAAACTCATCACGAGCGATAAAATCGGGATTGATATACACGCAACCACCCATCCACTCGTGTCTGAGAAGTTGTTCGGTGATCGAGGTCTTTCCCGTCCCATTAGGGCCGGCAACCACGATCAGGCGGGGCTTTACGCTTTCTTCGCTCATGCGGATTCGCGGGAGCGGTTGGCAGCCGCAATCTCAGCCCGTAAGCGCGCCATAAGTTCCTGCCGAGCAGTCTCGGCTCGGCGACGCGCCTCCGTGGCCACTAATGCCATGAGGAAGTTCAGTTGCTGATCGGTAGGTTCGTGATGAATGTCGTTTAAATCGAAGTGCGCTGATTCCATAAAAGCTCCAGTAACATGACGACACGTAAAATTGGTTATTTATTGTACTATTGGTTAAGAGTGACCTGGATACCATCCAATATTCATACTAAGAGACTCGCGGTCGCGCCGACACTCATCCCGTCGAGGAAAGTCCGGCCAGTCAGTCTTCTACCATCCGCTTCGGTCCCACAATAGTCTTTCACAGTAAATCCCGTAGTTGGGCGGGGTGAAGTGTGCGGTTTTTGGGGTGCGGGGCAATACACCCACGCACCGATAATGTCTACTTTACCAATGCCATCAGCTTACCGTAGCTATCCACCACATCGTATTTAACTTCGTTGGAGGTGATTTTGGTAAAGAACTTTCGTGCGCAGTCGATTTTGCATTTTTCGATTTCCCGTAGTTCCATAGATGACATGGAACCCTTGGTTTCGGCGATGAAGTAGACATGTTTAACGGCGCCTTCATGGAAGGCGATTGCCCAGTCCGGATTGTAGTTGCCGACGGGTGTCGGAATGAAAAACCCTTTTGGTAGCTTTGCATAGACGACAACTTCTGCACTGGTATCCAGCTCTTTGACGAAGGTGCGCTCATTCTTTGAGTCGGTGAAGACATAGTCGTAGATATGGCGGTCGGTCTTGATTGCCTTGCTGAAATCTTCCTTCGGTTTCTCTTGGGTGAAGATATCTATATCGTAAGTCTCACCCGCTGGGTCGTAGGTTAGCTTCTCAACGATGACAGTTGCCTTCTGTTCATTGATCAGCCGTGCTGCTTTGGCAATGAAGTCTTCAGGGTTGGTTTTGTATTGGCTGAAGACAGCCACATTGATTCCCTGAAGAATGGCGGCAATGGTGCTTCGGGTGAGTTTTGTTTCCTCAGTCAGCTTCCCAATCAGGTCATATTTGACAGCGGAATGAATGGAGTGTTTATGGGAATCTGTCGTGGTCTCCTGAATCTCAAATGATTCACCCTGCTTCATGCCATCGTATGTTGCTGTGTCGATCTGCTCGCCAGCGACAACGGTATATTGGAGCGGGCTGACTTTGAGTTCTTTTTCCAATTCTGCTACACATTTTTTTATCAGCTCCGGCGTTTCGAAGTGAACGGTGTAAGCCGCCTTGCGGTTGATGCGATTCCAAAGCTCCTTGAATTCTTTCTTTTCAAAGTTTGCACTAAGCGGATTCATTTTGGCTTTGCGATCATCGTCGATGTTGGGCATCTGCGCATCGCTAAAGACACTGTCGATGAGTTGAAATACTTGCTCAGCGTAAGGCAGCAATTCAGCAGGTAGTTCCGCGAGCTGGCCTTCCGTTTTCGCGTCGTGATACGCCTGAGTGATTTTATCGTTATCGTCGGTATAGTCGTTTTTCAGTAGATACTTGTAAATCTGCCTCGCTATCTGCGGCGTCACGGCAACATCGCCACCGGCCGTTTTGAGTACTTTCCCAATGAAGTATTCTTCGTCGGCAATGCGTGGACGGGCAGACAGCGAATCACTAATATCGCGTTGTAAAGCGGTGACGAAGTCCTTGTAGCTCTCGCTCGCAACAACTGTCAGCACATTGATCTGGTGCACTGTTGCCGGATTATCCATGCGGTCGCCAGTTTGGTTGACCGAGATGCGCAAACCACGGCCAACCTCCTGTCGGCGAGAAATCGTATTGTCGCTGTGTTTGAGCGTACAGATCAC
>JBKJYB010000016.1:0-10013 GCA_046716045.1 Nitrosospira sp. | reverse complement strand
TCCTCATTGCTGACAGGCCATACATCGGTCTCTTCAAAATCGACAATTTCCCCAACCTTGTATCCCATGTATTCATTATCTGTTCTTGATTCAAAACAATCGATTCTTCCCTCAAATTTATTGTTTCGAGGACTTGTCTGGAGATTCCTTAGCTAGCCTTAGCCGGGATGGTTCATAAATTCGCGTGATGATCGCGCAGGATATTGTTGTGTAGGGGGATTTTGTGAGAGAGTGGCGTAGTTATTCATACGCCCGATTGAGCAAAATTTCCATACGAAACAAAAGACCAGCGAGGACACGCGTCAATTTATGAACCATTCGGGTTAGTTACCCATGCACTAAAAAAATGGCGGGTTTATCATTGAGAGCGGGTAAAGTGCCTTTCCATTCCTTAACCGTTCTGGTTGAAATATATTCGCTTGCCAGCGTGAGATTGCAAGCGATACAAAGAACGGTGTTATCGTGGCAGGTGGAAATCAGGGACTCCAGCAGTTTCTGATTGCGGTACGGGGTCTCAATGAATATCTGAGTCTGATCGCGGACTATCGAGTCTCTTTCCAGTTCAACGATTGCCTTGACACGTTTATCTTTCTCTACCGGGAGGTAGCCGTGAAACACGAAGCGCTGGCCATTCAATCCCGATGCCATCAGTGCCAGCGGTATGGAAGATGGTCCCACCAGCGGTACGACTCGAATATTTTTTTGATGCGCAAGGCGTACCAATCCTGCACCGGGATCGGCTATCGCGGGGCAACCGGCTTCAGATAGTAACCCGGCATCATTTCCCGCAAGCAATGGTGCAAGCAGGCTTGCAAGGTCTTTGGGCTGTGTATGTTCATTCAGCACCTGCATCCCGATTTGCTGTAACGGCAGGATACAGCCAATCTGTTTCAAGAATTGCCTGGCGGTTTTTGGATGCTCGACAATATAGTGGCCAAGCCCCGCTATGCATTGCCTTACGGCAGCGGGAATCATCCACGTAATATCACCTTCGCCAAGCGGGGTGGGAATGAGATAGAGCGTTCCGGAATTCATACTATCTCCACACCTTCGCATGCCAGCATCTCCACCAGTGCGATCAGCGGCAAGCCAATCAGTGCGGTGGGGTCATCGCTCACCATACGTTCGATCAAGGCAATGCCCAGTCCCTCGGACTTGGCGCTTCCCGCACAGTGATAAGGTTGCTCTTTATCGAGATAGTTGTCGATTTGCTGGTTGCTCAATTTGCGGAATTTGACATGGGAAGGAATAAGCCGCGTTTGCATGTTGCCATTATGGGCATTGAAAAGACTCAATGCTGTATGAAATACAACTTCTTTCCCGCGAATGAATTGTAACTGCCTGGTTGCGTTTATACGGTTCAATGGTTTGCCGAGCTGGATACCTTCCAGCATCGCTACTTGATCGGCGCCGATAATGAGAGCATCAGGATAGGTTGCCGCAACTGCACGGGTCTTTGCGACGGCCAGGCGAAGGGCGGTGGCTTCAGGAATCTCACCCGCCAGGGGAGTCTCGTCAATTTCCGGATTAAATACCTCAAACGGAACTTGCAGGCGCCTGAGTAGTTCATGACGATAAATGGAGCTGGATCCCAATATAAGCCGTTGAGCAATTTGTTGTGTTTTCAAAGTTTGCTTTTAGATGGATTTTGACACCCGGAGGCAAAAAATATATTATGCGCGCCGTATAGGTACCTCTGGAATTCTAATACTAAATGCGTTTATTTATCAATTGAAGGCATGAAGTAGGGCAGGCAGGCAATCCGCAACACGAATGTTTGCAAGGAAATATCAGGGGCCATCATACAATGAACGATAAATTCCTCAAATGATGACAACGCGAGGCTGAGCCGCCATGGCCGGCTCGAAGAGAATGCGCGCAGTTTGATTTTATAAAGGCTCCCTTTATGCCGGGACGGCTCATTATAGATGCCATCGATTTTGCCCATAATGCCGGCGTGCATCATGGTAAAATCTCGATTTCCGAGCTCGAGCGTTTGCAGGATTATCTGGTTGGTAATTGCGGTGAGTTGAAGTACACAGTTAGAGGCGCTCTGGACAAGAGCGCCAAACCGGTTTTGCGAATAATTGTTCAGGGATCAATAAACCTCCGGTGCCAGCGTTGTCTCGGGGAACTCAAGCATGTGCTGGATTTACGAACGGATCTATTGCTGGCAAGAAATGAAAGCGAACTCTGCCGTTTCGATGAAGATGAATCGATTGATGGTGTTTTGGCGAGACCTGACATGGACGTTCTGGCGCTGATTGAGGACGAAATAATCCTGAGTCTGCCGATTTCGCCGCGTCACGTCGAGAGTGAATGCGCGATTATCCAGGCCGGTAGCGTAGATACAGCAGGCGAGAAATCTCCCTTTTCCACGCTGTCGCAACTGAAAAAGCTGCATTGAATTTACTTAAGGAGAAACATTATGGCAGTCCAACAAAACAAAAAATCTCCATCCAAGCGCGGCATGCATCGCTCGCATGATTTTTTGACCAGTTCGCCGTTGACGGTGGATTCCAACACCGGCGAAGTCCATTTGCGTCATCACATCAGCCCCAACGGTTATTATCGCGGGAAGAAAGTCGTCAAGACCAAGGAAGATTAAAATTTCGCCCCATCGTTCCGGGGATATCGAAGTTTTCAGCTTACCTCGGGCTTAGGGGGCGTCAATATTGGATATTACCGTAGCCATAGACTGCATGGGTGGCGATCACGGCCCTCATGTGACGGTTCCCGCAGTCGTCAATTATCTCCATCACAATCCCGGAATAGATATTGTTCTGGTGGGGTTGCCCGACGCCATCGAGTCAGAGCTGCGCGCCATCAAGTTTGCACCCGGTCCGCGACTCAGAGTTCATGCCGCGAGCGAGGTTGTAGGCATGGACGAGTCGCCCACCCTGGCGTTACGCAATAAAAAGAATTCCTCGATGCGAGTTGCGCTCAATCTGGTCAAAAACGGCGAGGCCCAAGCTTGCGTGAGTGCTGGTAACACCGGTGCATTGATAGCAATCTCACGATTTGTGCTGAAGATGCTTCCCGGCATCGACCGGCCCGCGCTTGCAGTGGTGCTGCCTACGATAAGAGGACGCACTTATGTGCTTGATCTGGGCGCCAACGTGGATTGTAGCGCCGAGCACCTGCTTCAATTCGGTGTCATGGGGGCCACCCTGGTATCTTCTGTTGAGAATAAGGAGAGGCCAAGCATTGGCTTGCTGAACATTGGTGAGGAAGAGATTAAAGGCAATGAAGTAGTGAAACAGGCTGCGGAACTGCTGCGTGACAGCGGACTTAATTTTTACGGGAATATCGAAGGTGATGACATTTATAAAGGGACGACTGACGTGGTTGTGTGTGATGGCTTCGTCGGCAATGTTGCCCTGAAAACGTCGGAAGGGGTAGCACAGATGCTTTCCACTTACCTGCGTGAAGAATTTAGGCGAAATCTTCTCACGAAATTCGCGGGACTCATCGCGTTGCCGGTCATTAGAGCATTCAAACGGCGGGTGGATCATCGCCAATACAATGGCGCGAGCTTGCTGGGGTTGCGTGGCATTGTCATCAAGAGTCACGGCTCGGCGGACAGTTATGCATTTGCTTTCGCCATCGCGCGCGCAGTGGATGAGGTGCGCGGCGGGATGCTGCGCCACCTGAGTGAACGCGTGGCGGTATTGCCGCATCAGCCGGAAAATACATCTTCTTATCCTCGATCCATGCCGGAAGAGCGCGCGACATGATGTACTCCAGCGTTGCGGGAACGGGCAGCTACTTGCCGGAAAAAATTCTCACGAATCATGATCTTGAGCGCCTGGTGGATACCAGCGATGAGTGGATACGTACTCGCACCGGTATTACAGAGAGGCATATCGCGGCGGACAGCCAAATGGCAAGTGATCTGGCGCTCAACGCGAGTCGTGAAGCAATGGAGGCGGGGGGTGTGACGGCTGCGGATATCGATCTGATCATTGTCGCCACTACCACGCCGGATGTGATTTTTCCCAGCACCGCCTGCATTTTGCAGGATAAGCTCGGAGTCAAGGACTGCCCGGCATTTGATGTGCAGGCGGTATGCAGCGGTTTCGTCTATGCGCTTGCCATAGCGGACATGTTTATTCGCGCCGGCAAATGCCGTACCGCGCTGGTGGTTGGCACGGAAGTTTATTCGCGCATACTTGATTGGACCGACCGCAGCACTTGTGTACTCTTCGGTGACGGTGCAGGCGCCGTGGTACTGACCCAAAGTGACCAGCCTGGAATACTTTCAAGTCATCTGCATGCGGACGGCAGTCACAGTAAAATCCTTGCGGTACCGGGGAGTATTTGTGGCGGCAAGGTGCAAGGCAAGCCGTTCGTTATGATGGAAGGCAATACGGTTTTCAAGTTTGCGATAAAGGTATTGGAAGAAGTGGTATACGAGGCGCTGGCTGAGAATAATCTGCAGATATCCGATATTGATTGGTTGATTCCGCATCAGGCTAATATCCGCATTATTCTTTCTACCGCAAAAAAATTAGGGATACCGATGGAAAAAGTGGTTGTCACCCTGGACCGGCATGGCAATACCTCCGCGGCCTCCATTCCCCTGGCGCTGGATGTTGCCGTACGCGACGGGCGCATTAGATCCGGTCAACATGTGTTGCTGGAGGGTGTAGGAGGGGGGTTTACCTGGGGGTCGGTGCTGATTCGTTGGTAAAGCGCGGGCATCCGTAAATAAATAGCGCGGCATCGTTTTGCGGCCGCGGTCAATAAATGATGCATCAGTTATCCGTTTGGCTCGTTATCAGTGCATTATTTGAATCTGTTCGATTAAAGAGGGGAACGTCAATGGAAGTTCCCATAAGATTTGTATGCGTGTTTCCTGGTCAAGGCTCCCAATCAGTGGGGATGATGAGTGGATATGCCGATTTCCCCATCGTGCGCGAAACCTTTGCCGAGGCATCCGATATTCTCGGGCGGGATTTCTGGGCAATGGCCGAGGATGGTCCGGTTGATAAGCTCAATCTGACAGTTAACACCCAGCCGCTGATGTTAATGGCCGGTGTTGCGGTATATCGCGCTTGGGAAAGCCTGGGGGATGCGAAACCGGTTTTTGTGGCGGGACATAGCCTGGGGGAATATACCGCCTTGGTGGCCTCAGGGGTACTGGCTTTTGCCGATGCGCTGTCGCTGGTATGTTTTCGGGCAGAGGTGATGCAACAGGCGGTCCCGGAAGGTGTAGGGGGCATGGCTGCGATCCTCGGACTTGAGGATGAGTTGGTGCGCGCAGTGTGCGAGCAAGTCACAAACGCGTCCGATGGGGAATTGCTGGAGCCGGCGAACTTTAATTCGCCCGGTCAGATCGTGATCGCAGGACATCGGAATGCGGTGTTGCGCGGCATGGAGCTGGCCATGGAAAATGGCGCAAAACGAGTATTAATACTACCGGTGAGTGTGCCCTCACATTGTTCCCTGATGAGTCAGGCGGCCGAGAAAATGCGGCGGAAGCTGGAGCTGGTAACGCTGGGATCACCAAAAATTCCGGTATTACACAATGCGGATGTGCAACAGCACGATGATCCCGCTGAAATAAAAAAAATTCTGGTGCGGCAATTATGCAGGCCGGTGCGATGGACGGAAACCATCCGCTCTTTTGCTGCCGCAGGTGTCTTTCATGTGATGGAATGCGGACCAGGCAAGGTGCTGTCGGGACTTAACAAGCGTATAGATGGAAATATGCAGAGTTTTGCACTGACGAACGGGGTGGCGCTTCAGCGTGCCGCGGACATACTGATGTAGGGTGGAGAAGCTATGCGTTTGTTGCGCAGAGTGTATTCGTGTTGATTCGTATTAAACGTACTGGAGAATAATGCTGCAAAATCAAATAGCGTTCGTAACCGGTGCCAGCCGGGGCATCGGACAGGCCATTGCGCTTGAACTAGGCAGGCAAGGTGCCACTATGGTTGGCACTGCCACTACTGAAGAGGGTGCTCAGATCATCAGCCGTTACCTGAAGGAAGCAGGCATCAAAGGTGCTGGCATGATGTTGAACGTAAATAATGCGGTTCAGATTGAGAATGTCCTGAAGACGATACGCCAGGAATTTGGTGATATCGTGATATTGGTAAATAATGCGGGTATTACCCGCGACAATTTGCTTGTCCGGATGAAAGACGAAGAGTGGGATGAAATCATGGAAACCGACCTTAAATCAGTTTTTCGTTTGAGCCGCGCAGTACTGCGAGCCATGATGAAAGCCAGATACGGACGCATCATCAACATTTCGTCGGTGGTGGGAGCTACCGGCAATATGGGACAGGCTAATTATGCTGCCGCCAAAGCCGGAATATTTGGCTTCAGCAAGTCTTTGGCGCGTGAAGTGGGCAGCCGCAACATTACCGTCAATTGCATTGCACCGGGTTTTGTAGAGACCGACATGGTACGCGCGCTCACCGACAAACAGCACCAGGATTTGATTGAGCACGTGCCGCTGGGCAGATTGGCGCAACCCAGAGAGATAGCTTCGGCAGTTGCATTTATCGCTTCGCCGGACGCAGGATATATTACTGGCGCCACGCTTCACGTGAATGGTGGAATGTATATGGATTAACAACAATACTTTGATTTAATGCAGGATGGTGCGCCATAACAGGGTGCATCCGTAGCCGCTCATTTTTATCTTTGATGGTGTTCTGATTTTATTAATACCGAAAACTTGCTAGAATGACGGCGTTTTTCTTACCGGAGAAGAGGTATCTAGATGGAAAATGTAGAGCAGCGTATAAAAAAAATCGTGGCAGAGCAGCTGGGGGTGAATGAGGCGGATGTCAAGAATGAATCTTCTTTTGTGGATGACCTGGGCGCTGATTCGCTCGATACTGTAGAGTTGGTGATGGCGCTGGAAGAAGAATTCAAGTGCGAAATCCCCGATGAACAGGCAGAAAAAATAAATACCGTACAGCAGGCCATTGATTATATTAATTCTCACTCCAGCTAATTCCTTGCTTTAAGCACATCCCGACTCGGAGTCACTTTGTCCAAACGTAGGGTAGTTATCACCGGTCTGGGTATTATTTCGCCTATCGGAAACACCGTTCCGGATGCATGGACCAATGTCATCGCGGGAAAATCGGGTATTGCCCGAATTACTCGTTTCGATGCTTCGGCATTTGCGTCTCAGATAGCCGGAGAGGTCAAGGATTTCGATGTCACACGCTATCTTTCCACCAAAGACGCGCGCCGGATGGATGTTTTTATCCACTATGGCATGGCTGCCGCGATCCAGGCGGTCAAGGATGCGGGTATTGGAGACATAGCCGGCACCCATCTTGACGCCGAACGCATCGGCGTTAACATCGGTTCCGGAATCGGTGGCTTATCGATCATTGAGAATACCCACGACATCTATCATGCCGGTGGTCCGCGAAAAATCTCGCCGTTCTTCATTCCCAGCACCATCATTAACATGATCGCGGGTAATTTGTCCATCATGTTTGGCTTCAAGGGGCCAAATCTCGCCATTGTTACTGCCTGTACCACCGCCACCCATTGCATTGGCGACTCGGCGCGTTTGATCGAATACGGTGATGTGGATGTAATGGTCGCGGGTGGTGCGGAGTCCTGCGTAACGCCGCTCGCCATTGGCGGGTTTGCTTCGGCACGGGCGCTGTCGGCTCGCAACGACGATCCTGTTACCGCCAGCCGGCCGTGGGATAAAGACCGGGACGGCTTTGTGCTGGGTGAGGGGGCGGGGGTTCTCGTGCTGGAGGAGATGGAGCACGCCAAGCGCCGGGGAGCCAAGATTTATGCTGAACTGGCCGGCTTCGGCATGAGCGCCGATGCCTACCACATGACTGCCCCCTCTGAAGATGGCGAGGGTGCTGCGCGTTGCATGACCAATGCGCTCAGAAATGCAGGCATGAATACCGCTGAGGTGGATTACATCAACGCGCACGGCACTTCCACCCCGCTCGGTGACATCGCGGAAACCATTGCGGTGAAGCGCTGCTTTGGTGAGCATGCGAAGAAACTTGTGGTTAACTCCACAAAATCCATGACCGGACATTTACTCGGCGCGGCAGGCGGGGTGGAGGCAATATTCTCTGCGCTGGCGGTACATCATCAGATTTCCCCACCCACCATCAATATTTTCGACCAGGATCCGGCATGCGATCTGGATTATGTCCCCAATATCGCGCGAAAAATGAAAATTGACGTGGCGATGTCAAATTCATTTGGCTTTGGTGGCACAAATGGTACGCTGATCTTCCGTAAGACGTAAATCTAAATCCAGTAGTTGACCACCTGTTTATCCGTTTAAGACCTTGGCTCATAAAAACTTTTTCCTCCACTCGGTCTTCACCTTTTTGGTGATCTCGCTACAGGGTGTATTGCATGGTTTTTGCGGCACATTGCGCGTTGTTTGCAACGCCTTGGGATGGAATGGCCATTCCGCATCGTTGCGGCTTGCCCTGTACCCTAAGACCATACACTCCACCCCGTCCAACTGCTGGATTTAGGTTAATTTTCTGTTGTAGCGCATGCGCACGCTAAAACGCATTATTTTTCTTATACTGGTTGGTGTAATCCTGTTCGCCGGATGGTTCGCTTATCAGGTCAATAAACCCATTCAGCTTCCTGTTGTTCCTTACGAGTTTTCCATCGAACCCGGCAGTAGCTCGAGAAGCGTTGCAAAGCAATTAGCCGACGCAGGCGTTTTGCGCGACGCCTGGTCGTTTGTCCTGCTGTCGCGGATGATGGGGCTCGCATCCTCATTCAAGGCCGGAGATTATGAGATTGCGGCGAATACCTCGCCACTGCAGTTACTGGAGCGCGTCACCAAAGGTGACATCAATCAAAGTGAGATCAGATTCATAGAAGGCTGGACTTTCTCGCAGCTTAGACAAATTCTGGATGAGCATCCGGCCATCCGGCACGACACTACCAATCTGAGTGACAAGGAAATTCTGCGATTAATCGGAGCGAGCGAAACGCCAGCGGAAGGATTATTTTTCCCTGATACCTATTTTTTTGCGCGAGGCAGCAGCGACACCGCAATATTAAGACGCGCTTACCACGCCATGCAAAATCAACTCAATACGGCATGGGCTGAGCGCGCCGTGGATCTGCCACTGATGGATCCCTACCAGGCATTGATCCTAGCCTCAATCGTTGAAAAAGAAACCGGCAAGGAGAGCGATCGCACCATGGTGGCTGGCGTATTCGTTAACCGGTTACGATTAGGTATGTTGCTGCAAACTGATCCGACTATTATTTATGGTCTGGGTAAAAAATTTGACGGCAACCTGCGCAAGAAAGATCTTTTGACTGATCAGGAATACAATACGTACACGCGCCGTGGTCTACCACCCACTCCCATTGCCATGCCGGGGCTGGCCTCGATTCAGGCAGCATTGAATCCCGCTAAAACCAATGCGCTTTACTTTGTCGCAAAAGGGAATGGGGAATCGCATTTTTCCAGTAATCTGGCGGATCACAATCGTGCCGTATCAAGGTATCAGAAACGACAAACACCGTAGATTTCGTTCTTATCCGCAAGGTGGACGCAAATCATTGATTATTATTAGAATGACGTTATTTAATGTAATTATTAAAATAATCAATAATGGGTCTTGATCGTCTCGATTTGAATCTGCTGGTTGCATTCGATATGCTGATGCGGGAATGCTAAATGTATTCAAGCCCGCCAGCAGTTTATTCATCGGGCAGTCAGCAATGAGTCAACCTGGAATCGATTGAGACAGACCTTGGATGACCCTATTCTTAGTAAAAACGACGCGTGGAATGAAATCAACGCCAAGGGCGCCGGCGCTCATTGGACCCGTGCATAAAGGTAACCGCTAATTCCGATTTTTGAGAAAACCGTCAGGCAGGTTCTGTAGGTGATCTTGCGAATAAATTTTGGTGGCTGCGGTGTCTTGAAAAAAATAGTTGTTCAGGTATTGATCGAAAGGGATCTCATCCGTGGCATCCAGCCGTTTTTGTTGTTCCAGCGACGTTTTGACCTGGAGATCAAA
>JBKJYB010000015.1:0-4436 GCA_046716045.1 Nitrosospira sp. | reverse complement strand
CGTACGGTTATCAACACCGGGCGCGTGGGGGGGCAGGAGGTTTACCATTTGCATATTCACGTCATAGGTGGCAGGGATCGCTTGCCTGTCATGATTCCTCACCCGAGATAAAGGAGTAAATGATGGGGTCATTCAGCATCTGGCACTGGCTGGTCGTTCTGATAATTGTTGTTCTGGTATTCGGCACCAGGAAGCTTCGTAATCTCGGCAGTGATCTGGGCGGAGCCGTGAAAGGCTTCAAGGAAGGCATGGAAAGCGCCGACGGAGAGGAGAAATCGACACCACCCCAGCAAACTGGCGGTCAGACCATTGAAGGCGAGATCAAGGACAAAACACAAACAAAATTGTGACCCATGATCAGTAAAAGCAAATGGATCGGGCGACTGACTGGAGAGGTATTCGATCGCTGTTTGCTACGTCTTATCGGTGATTCTCACAAAAAATGTTCGATATCAGTTTCACAGAAATTCTTGTTATAGCCGTTGTGGCGCTGGTGGTCCTCGGCCCGGAAAGGCTGCCCCAGGTGGCGCGCACTTTGGGACATCTGTTCGGACGGGCTCAACGTTATGTCAACGACGTAAAAAACGATATTCAGCACGAAATGGAACTGGAAGAACTGAAGAAATTAAAAACTTCGGTACAGGAGGCTGCCCGCTCCATTGAGAATACGGTAAGAACAGAAATAAACCAGTTCCAGGACATCGCGGCGGAAACAAAATCGGCAGCCGCAACAGATCCCCTGCTACCTCCCAAGAATATAGTGGAAGCTGCATCCTCGGTGGATTCGCCTGCCACTCCAAACAAATCAGCTTAACCGCCGATCCGATCGAAGATAAATCCGGATGATGCGACTAGAGCAGAAATACATTACCAGTAAATAGAACGGCAAATAACACATACCCGGCCGACACGGCTCGGTATACTAGGACCGTTCATTTACTTGGCCGTTTAATAGCACAGCATGAGTGTCGACGAAACCTTTATTTCGCATCTTGTGGAATTGCGCACCAGGCTGCTGCGCGTTCTCAGTGGACTAGTACTCGGTTTTCTGCCCTGCGCCTATTACGCACGGGAACTCTACTCACTACTGGCACAACCTCTGCTGGAGAAGCTTCCACAAGGCGGGCAGATGATCGCCACCGAGGTTGTCACGCCTTTTTTTGTGCCAATGAAGGTTGCCATGATGGCCGCTTTTGTCATCACCTTGCCGCACACGCTGTATCAGATATGGGCATTTGTTGCGCCGGGATTGTATGCGCACGAAAAACGGCTGGTGCTGCCGTTGGTGTTCGTTAGCAGCTTTCTATTCATTTGCGGCATGGCTTTTGCCTATTTTGCGGCACTGCCCCTGGTATTCGAATTCATTACCCATTTCGCACCACAAGGTGTGGCGGTGATGACCGATATCGGCAAGTATCTCGACTTTGTTCTAACCATGTTCATTGCCTTCGGTATAACGTTTGAAGTACCGATATTTGTAGTGATCCTGGTCCGAATGAGGATCGTCTCAATCGGGAAGCTGAAGGAAGTACGCCGCTATGTTCTCGTTGGCGCGTTCGTAGTCGGCGCCATATTCACGCCACCCGATATAGTTTCGCAATTTATGCTGGCGGTACCGCTTTATTTACTCTACGAACTGGGCATACTGGTGGCGGGCTTCGTTACCCGCCCGGTTCCCGGGCCGGCATTAGTCCATCGCTCGAATGACCAAGGGATGGAACAGGAATTGGACAACGTGGAAACCCAAGGAGAAAACAAGAAAGAGAAAAGCGATTGAATCCCGCCACTCTCTGCTGTAGTAACTGCACAACCGTCTTTATGAAATTAGCCATGGCCAAACATTTATGGGGATTTATTCCACCCCATCCGGGTCCTGATACTGGTCTTGGGGCATTGGCTTGGGGCGCTTACCAACGTTAATCTTGAGAGACTTCTCCGTCTGGTTGCGCATCACCGCAATATTGGCGGTTTTTCCTGGTGGCAATGCCGCGATCAGGTCGAGCATCACGGATGAATCAATGACCGCTTTGCCATCCACCGCTACAAGTATATCCCCCGGCTTCACTCCGGCCTGATCTGCGGGCCCGTTCTTGAGAACCCCCGCGATTAACGCGCCATTGGTGTTGGGACGCTTGAACGATTCCGCCAATTCTGGTGTCAAGTCTTGTACTTCCACACCGATCCAGCCTCGCGTTACGCCGCCAGTCTGAATGATCTGCTCCATTATCTGCCTAGCCACACTGGTTGTAATGGCAAAGCCGATGCCGAGCGATCCGCCACTACGGGAAACAATCGCGGTATTGATACCGATCAGGTTGCCCGCGGTATCTACCAGCGCACCGCCTGAATTCCCCGGATTGATAGCCGCATCGGTCTGGATGAAATTTTCAAAAGTGTTGATACCCAGGTGTGACCGTCCCAGCGCGCTGACGATACCCATGGTCACCGTCTGTCCAACACCAAAAGGATTACCGATAGCAAGCACGACATCACCCACCCGGGCATGGTCGGAGTGCCCAAAAGTCATCGTAGGCAGCGCTTCCATATCCACCTTTACGACAGCAAGGTCGGTTTCCGGGTCCGAGCCGATGACGCGCGCTTTTGCCTTTCTGCCATCAGCCAGCGCGATCTCGATTTCGTCCGCTGCTTCTATCACATGATGATTGGTAAGAATATAGCCTTCAGGGCTGACAATTACCCCGGACCCGAGACTTGATGCGCGCCTGCTGTGAGGCTCGAAGCGATCACCAAAGAAGCGCCGGAATCTTGGATCTTCCATCAACGGATGAGGAGATACCTTGATCTCCTTGCTTGTAAAAACATTCACCACTGAAGGCATGGCGATTTGAGCGGCCTCGCTAAAACTGTTGAGCTTGGATACCCCCTTGGGCGTCCCATCGGAAGCGGCCTCTTTGATGGTTGTCACGGCACCACGCTGCTGGCTCCATGGCAACAGTTCAGGCCGCAAGGTAGAAACGACAAACAATGCCGCAAGGACTATCGTTGCCGTTTGTGCGAAAATCAACCAGAGTTTGTACATTTTTCAGGGGTGCAGGTTTTGAGATAAAAAATAAATGGGATAAAGACCAGGAAATACCGATGCAACTAGATGAGCTCGAAACTTATTTGAACCAACTTCTGGATGTCGCCCGTTTCCGCGATTATTGCCCAAACGGACTGCAAGTGGAAGGCCGAAGTGAAGTGCGCAAGCTGATCAGCGGTGTAACGGCTTCGTTCGATCTCCTGCAAGCCGCTGTAGCAGCGGGGGCAGACGCGGTGTTGGTACATCACGGTTATTTCTGGCGCGGTGAGGACCAATGCCTGATCGGTATGAAACATCGCCGTGTTGCGCTGCTGATGGCGCACAATATTAGCCTGCTCGCTTATCACTTGCCGCTGGATGCGCACCCGGAATTTGGCAACAACACTCAACTCGCCCGCAGAATGGGTTTCGTCGAAACCGGCCGTTTCGGTGAACAGAATATCGCTGTGCAAGGTAATCTGTCGTCACGGGTATCAACCCTGCAAGAACTGCGGTTGGATATTGAACATATCCTGTCTCGAAAACCGCTGGTAATTGGGGACGATGCGAAATTGATACGGCGTGTAGCCTGGTGCACGGGTGGCGCCCAGGATTATTTCGATGAAGCCATCCGCCTCGGTGTGGATGCGTTTCTCACCGGAGAGATTTCCGAGCGAAACGTGCATGCTGCGCGCGAATCCGGCGTAGCATTTATTGCCGCGGGACATCACGCCACCGAGCGTTACGGTGTACAGGAATTGGGGGAGCTTGTATTCCGGAAATTTGGTGTTTTGCATCAATTCATTGATATCGATAGTCCGGTGTGAAACGACAAAGAATGTTTATTCAGGTCTCCGATAGAAAAGATCAGAAACCTTCAATTCTTCCCCTTATTGCACAACCGTTATCAGGTTTGCGATGGTGCGGGTCGCACAAAAATAAAAACGCATGATTTCAAGCCACATTATAACGCTCTGAATACTATACGGGCATTCCTATCTATAATCCCTGATTATGCGCATCGCCGAATGGTTTGACCGCCCGATTTCAGCGCGCCATTTTCTTGACACGCGGTAGCTCCCACGTTAGGTTAAATAGTATTCGTCACGGAAATCTTGGGTTATAATAACGGCCATTATAGGAATCGGGGTGGACTCTTTTGTCTGATGGCGGAATAGTCTGGACGGATTAGGTAGTACGGCAGTACAGATGACAGCAGCATCAAAAAAACAATTATTACGGATAAGGAGAAGAGAGATGGTTGTCAAGCTTGGGCTGAAGGTAGTTGCGCTGACGTGCGGGGCGCTGCTGGCGGCGTCGGCATGGGCGAACTTTCCCAGCGTCCCCAAAGAGATGTACAAAGCGTTGAATCTTGAACAAACGGCGACGCCCAAGGAATTGTATGAAGCGGTGA
>JBKJYB010000014.1:0-2541 GCA_046716045.1 Nitrosospira sp. | reverse complement strand
TCTTGGAATTAACCATATTCGCATCGTATCAAATTCAATGGCACGAATAAATTGGACTTTAGTACAACCCCCTCAGGATGTAGCGTTACAGGTTTCCCTGGCGCGGTTTATATCCTCATGTCCCACGCGCTATGACGCTACGGCCTCTATTGTCTTTTGGCGCATCCGCTGGCCATCCCGAGCTGCCAGCAACACTATCCCTGGAAGTCCCATAACCCGAAGTGCATCCCGTATCATGCCGTTGCAATGCCCATCTCACATGTTCGCGCACCAGGGATGAATCGTCGTCACATCGCGCCCGCAATGGTGCGACCACGCAGGGCGGAGCAGTGCCTTCCGCAGGAAGGTGTGCCCCGTAGTGGAATGCGGACGCCTTGGAACGCGGTCGCGGCATCCCCTGCGCTGCCCGATCCCCGCTTCGCGGGGCCCTCTTGGGACGCTCCGGGGTGCCCCATTCTCAGGAAGTTGCAACGCAGTCATGTGCCGAAAAACTGTGCAATTCACCTTGCAGTGGCCTCACCCGGAAGGTGTTTTACCATATAATCCATCTCACCGTGATAACCCTTGCTCAGCCACTCAAACAGGTCTGATTCCGCTTGGGTCATCTGGGCGCTGGCATCTGCGATGCAAATCTCCTGAAAACCGAGCTCCTTGCCCCATGCCTTGATCGCATCCGCGAGCCGGGTTAATTCAGTGTCTGCATCCGGGAGGCTATCCGGAATACCTGGCGGATCTTTGGATATTTTTTCTTGCATAATTCTCATCATACCGATTCTGCCGCCATACATCCCATTACGCGCAATCTTGTCGATGAAATCGCAACGCTGGCGCTTGGCGCGGAAATCGCAACAATATTGCATCCTGGCCTTATCATTTTCCTGAGCGGTAATCTGGGCGCGGGCAAAACCACCTTGGCGCGAGGCATCTTGCGCGGCTTGGGTTATCAAGGAAAAGTAAAAAGTCCCACTTATAATTTAATTGAACTTTATAAAGTTTCTAGGTTATACTTCTATCACTTTGATTTTTATCGTTTCGATGACCCGATAGAATGGGAAGAAGCAGGTTTCCGCGAATATTTCAACGCGGAGTCAATCTGCCTGGTGGAATGGCCCGAAAATGCGTACGGATTGTTGCCCGCAGCGGATTTGCAATTTCTTATCCATATCACCGAAACAGATCATCGCCGCGTCGAAATTGAGGCACACACGGAGGCGGGCAGACGGTGTTTAAAACATTGGCAAACCCTGACAAACCCCTGATCGCGGCAATAGCCCATTGCCCCAGCCTTTCTGTTCCGCCGGCATTCGCCCTGTTTTTGTCGATGGCAACGCTTCTGCTATTGACACTTAGCAATAGCGTTTTTGCCAATACCCTGGTCAGTTCCGTCCGTGTCTGGCCAGCGCCGGAATATACGCGCGTCACCCTGGAATCGGCCTTGCCCATCCAGTACTCGCTCAGCATGATAAAAGATCCGGATCGCGTGGTGGTTGACTTGGAACATGTCGTGCTCAGCCCGGAACTCGAAAGCCTGCCAGGCAAAATAGACACCACCGATCCTTATATACGCGCAGTGCGTATCGGCCGTTTCAAGCCGGCCGTATTGCGGCTGGTGCTGGACCTCAAAACCGAGGCTATACCGCAAGCATTTGTCCTCAAGCCGGTGGGCAATTACGGTTATCGGCTGGTGCTGGACATTTACCCCGCTATCCCGCCCGATCCGCTTATGGCGTTACTGAATGAGAATGCCACAGCAATGTTACAGCCAGACCTCAATGCCGATGGCAGAACAAACGTAAAGGCAAATAGCAAAACCGCAAAAAATGCCGAGACCATTAGAAAGAACAAACCGGAAACGATACGGCTTATAACGGTCGCCATCGACCCTGGGCACGGTGGCGAGGATCCCGGCGCAATAAGCCGCAGCGGCACCCATGAGAAAGATATCACACTGGCGATTGCCAAAAAACTCAAAGCCAAAATTGATAAAGAACCCAACATGCGTGCGGCCCTCACACGGGAAGGTGATTATTTTATATCGCTGCCGATGCGCCTTGTGAAAGCACGCCAATTGAATGCCGATTTATTCGTATCGGTGCATGCGGATGCTTTTATCAAACCGCATGCGCGCGGCTCATCTGTGTTCGCACTGTCCGAACGCGGCGCAACTTCCGCAGCCGCCCGCTGGCTCGCGAAAAAAGAAAACGAGGCGGACTTGATCGGTGGAGTCAATCTGGATATCAAAGATCCCTATCTCAAGCAAACATTGCTGGATCTGTCACAAACAGCCACTATCAATGACAGCCTCAGGCTCGGCCGGGAGGTGCTCTCGGAAATCGGCGATATAAACCATTTACATAAAAGCGATGTGGAACAGGCGGGATTCGCCGTACTCAAGTCTCCTGATATTCCGTCTATTCTGGTAGAAACCGCTTTCATCAGTAACCCGGACGAAGAAAAGAAACTGAAAAATGCCGCCTACCAGGACAAACTGGCCGACGCGATGCTTGCGGGTATCAAGCGCTATTTCGCCAACAACCCGCC
>JBKJYB010000013.1:0-4963 GCA_046716045.1 Nitrosospira sp. | reverse complement strand
GCACAGGCAGTCATCCGTCCACTAAACTGTGCCTTGCCTGGCTTGACGAAAACCTGCAAGGGGGCGAAGATGTTCTTGATTACGGTTGCGGCTCCGGCATACTTGCCATTGCCGCGTTGAAGCTGGGCGCGAGCCACGTAGTGGGAGTAGATATAGATCCGCAGGCGGTTGCGACCAGCCGCGAAAATGCCATGCTTAATCAATGTGACGAAACAAAAACGGAGTTTCATACAACGCATTTTGCGACCGGGACAGATCCGGCACGCGGGGCTTGGGCGGATGTGGTTGTCGCCAATATTCTTGCCAATCCTTTGATCATCCTGGCCCCGATACTGATGCACGCTACCCGGCGGGGTGGGAATATAGTGCTTTCCGGCATACTCATGGAACAGGCGGAGGAAGTACGGCAAGTCTATCAACGATGGTTCAATATGCGTATCGCCGGGATGCGGGAGGGTTGGGCGTTGCTGACGGGGATCAGAAAGTGAATTTGAATTTCATGCAAAGTCACGGCTATGGCGCTTATAACCCGCTGCCCTGACTGCGCCACCGCTTTCCGCGTGACGCCTCTGCAGCTGCAGGCGCACGGTGGGGATGTGCGTTGCGGACATTGCGCGCATATATTCAACGGTTTCGCCACGCTTGCCACCATGCAGGAGCCGGAAGCCGTTGATTTATCCGCCAGGGAAGTTCCGGATATACCGGAAAGCAGCTTTGAGACGCCTTCCGTAGATGATTCGCTCATAGCGGCTGATCAAGAAATATCCTCCCAAGCTACCGGTAACGAAACAACACAGACCGAAGCCATAACAGAAAGCCTGCCTCGGGAGGCGCCAGAACCGAAACCGGCGGCTTCGAAAGAACCGGCCCCGCAAATATCGGACACCGCCAGTGCGCCGGGGAACTATTCAGCGGAGAATTACGCCCCCGAACGCTACGTACCGGATGACTACGCCTTCGGTGCGGCACCGTCGCGCAAGGTCTCCGCGGCATGGGGTGTGGCGAGCCTGTTTTTGCTTGTCGTGCTGGCCGCGCAGGCCATTTATTTTTATCGCGCTGAGCTGTCTGCTATCGCGCCCGCTACCAGACCGTATCTGGAACAATACTGCGAGCTATTGGGATGTACCATTCCGCTGCCCCAAAATGCGGCGTTGCTGAGTATCGAGTCATCCGAAATGCAAGCGGATACCCCGCGTTCCGGTCTCGTTACGCTTAATGCCACCGTACGTAACTATGCTTCCTATCCCCAGGCATTTCCGTCGTTTGAACTTACGCTCACCGATTCCCAGGATCAACCGCTTGCAAGCCACACCTTCGATCCAAAGGCTTATCTTGGAGAAAATATGAATCCGGCCGGGGCCATTGCACCGGATCATGAGTTCAACGTAAGGCTCCATCTCGATGGGGGCGATTTGAATGCAGCCGGATATCGGGTGTTCTTGTTTTATCCGGGACAGGCCGCTAACGCAACTTGAATTTATCGAATCTGGCTGTTTACGCCGATAACGGGATTGAACCCCATGAAATTCTGGGCTGTGTAACCAGCGTATTTGAATTAAAATTGAAATCCCGTTAAATCCGGCAACCGCCTTCAAGCAAGATGACACCCCAGACATTGATCGAAATCAAAGGCTTGAATTTCTCCTATGGAGAGCGTTCCATCCTGAAGGGGATCGACATGACAATGTCGCGTGGTAAGGTCATCGCCATCATGGGCGGCAGCGGTAGCGGCAAGACCACGCTATTGCGTCTTATCGGTGGCGCGGTACGTCCATCCGCGGGCTATGTCAAAGTTGCCGGCAAGGTAGTGCATGAGCTCAAAAGGGATGAGCTTTTCCAGATGCGCCGAAAAATGAGTATGCTATTTCAGTTCGGCGCGCTGTTTACCGATTTGTCGGTGTTCGACAATGTGGCTTTCCAGATGCGTGAACATACCGATTTGGCCGAATCCATGATCCGCGATCTGGTACTGATGAAACTACAGGCCGTAGGTTTGCGCGGCGCGCACGATCTGATGCCCGCGCAACTTTCGGGAGGAATGGCGCGGCGGGTGGCGCTGGCCCGCTCGATTGCGCTTGACCCGCTACTCATCATGTATGATGAACCGTTTACCGGGCTTGACCCAATTTCATTGACCGTAATCGGAAATTTGATCCGCCGCCTGACGGACGCACTAGGCATGACCTCCATTGTCGTAACGCACGATGTGCAGGAGTCCCTGAAAATTGTGGACTATGTTTATTTCATTTCGGAAGGGGTGATCGCGGCGCATGGTACACCCGCGGAAGTGCGCGGATCGGTTGCGCCTTTTGTACATCAGTTCGTGCATGGTGAAGAAGACGGCCCTGTTTCATTCCATTATCCCGCGGAGGCTTACGCAAGCGACCTGAAACTGGAGGGAAGTTTTGCCTAGGCGTATCGTCATCGGCATTCGGGGTGTCGGTCATCGCGTGATAGACAGTATTTGGCGGCTGGGCTATGCCAGCCGCTTTTTCCTGTTGACATTGCTGAAGTCGGGCATCAGCTTTCGGCGCTTCAGCCTGATTATCCGTGAGCTTTATTTTACAGGTGTACTGTCACTGATTATTATCGTTGTGTCGGGACTGTTTGTCGGCATGGTGTTGGGTTTACAGGGTTATGAGACGTTACAGAGATTCGGTGCCGAATCCGCTGTAGGTACGATGGTTGCGCTGTCGCTTGTTCGGGAACTGGGGCCCGTTGTGGCTGCGCTATTGTTTGCCAGCCGCGCCGGTTCCGCCATTACCGCTGAAATCGGCTTGATGAAGGCCACTGATCAATTGGCGGCGATGGAAATGATGGCGGTGGATCCGATTGCGCGGGTGGTTGCTCCCCGGTTCTGGGCGGGTGTGATTTCCATGCCATTTCTGGCGGCAATGTTTTCGGTGGTTGGCGTATTTGGCGGTTATTTGGTGGCGGTGGTACTTATCGGTGTGGACGAGGGTTCATTCTGGTCACAAATGCAAAACGCGGTGGATTTCCGCTACGACATTGTCAATGGCGTCATCAAGACCTGTGTTTTTGGTGTGGCAGTGACGGCAATTGCGGTGTTCGAGGGTTATGACGCATCGCCCACGGCTGAGGGCGTGTCCGGCGCGACCACACGCACCGTGGTGACCTCCTCGCTGGCGATTCTGGGACTGGATTTTGTTTTGACCTCGGTCATGTTCAGGGGAATGAGCTGATGCAGCGGACAACAATGGATTTATGGGTAGGAGTATTTGTCATGGCCGGAATCGGCGCGTTGCTGCTGCTGGCTTTGAAAGTGGGAAATCTGGGCACTTACAGCGAAGCGGAGAGCTATACACTGATTGGAAATTTTGAGAATATCGGCGGCTTGAAGGTCAGAGCGCCGGTAAAAAGCGCTGGTGTGGTAGTGGGACGTATAACGGATATTCAGTTTAACACCGAGACTTACGATGCCGCGGTAACCATGAACATAGACCGTCGTTATCAATTTCCCAAGGACACCTTCGCCAGCATTCTCACATCAGGGCTTTTAGGTGAGCAATACATTGGTTTGGCGGCGGGTGGCGACGAGACAGTACTAAAGAATGGCGATAAAATCATGAAAACCAACTCCGCAATGGTTCTGGAAGAAATGATCGGACGATTCCTGTTCGATAAAGCATCGGAGAACAAGGCGTCGGAGGATGACGACAACGGAAATAGCGATAAGAAATAACCGTAATTTTACGGTGCGGCACGTGTTCTGGCTTATGATGCAGCTTAAATCTGTGGTTTAAATAAATTCTAGTGAGGAAATTATGAAAAAATACCTTGGTATCTTTGTATTGCTGACGGCGTGGTTGTCTGCGCTTCCCGCATGGTCAATAGAAACCACCAATCCCGATACCCTGGTGGATAACACCGCCCAGGAGGTGCTTAAGATTGTCAGGCAGGACAAGGAGTTGCAAGGCAATAACGCCAAGATTCTCGATCTGGTGGAAGCCAAGATACTGCCTCATTTCAATTTCACCCGAATGACCCGGCTGTCGATGGGCAAGAACTGGTCCAAGGCCACGCCTGATCAACAGGAGCAATTGGTGAAGGAGTTCCGTACCCTCCTGGTCCGCACCTATTCCAACGCATTGACCGATTATCGCGACCATACCATCAAGGTTGAATCACTTAAAACCGCGGTGGATGATACCGATGTCACGGTCAAAACGAAGGTGATGCAAGACCACGGTCAACAGCCGGTTCCCATCGACTACAGCATGGAAAAAACCAGTGATGGCTGGAAAGTGTACGATGTAACAGTCGCGGGGGTAAGTCTGGTAACCAATTACCGCAGCACTTTCAATAACCAGGTTCGCGATGGTGGAGTGGATAAATTACTCAAAACACTGGTGGATAAAAATCGTTCGCTAGTGGCTGCCGATAAAAAGGCCGATGCGCGGTAATCCATGATCCTGAATCCGGCAATCAACCTCATTCAGCTTAGCATATGGTCCAGAGGAAGTTTTTCGCCACTTGACTTTCACCTCCAGCCACCGGATTTAGCATGACGGCCGAAGTGGTTCCGTCTGAGGACGGCAAACTGAGCGTTGAAGGATCAATAACCTTCAATAATGTCGTTGCGGTGGTTGAGCGGGGTATTGCATTGTTTAATCATGATGATCTGGTAATCGATCTAACGCGAGTGACTGATGTGGACTCGTCAGCCGTCAGCATGTTGCTGGAATGGCAGCGCGAGGCTAGCCGGCGTAACCGCCGGATGCATTTCGCCAACATGCCGCAAAACCTGCGAGGCTTGGCTCAACTGTATGGCGTTTCCGAATTGATCCTTCATGCGTAATTCACAAATCAGTTACTGGTTTGTTCGAGTACCAGAAGCAGGTGTCTCTAAATGGGATAAACGGAAACATTTGTAGCCGGCCTGTGTCTTGTCGTGGGAGCAAACAGGCTATCCACGCGGCCGGATAGCTACAACCCCCACTCA
>JBKJYB010000012.1:0-4568 GCA_046716045.1 Nitrosospira sp. | reverse complement strand
GTCAGTGGCTAGCGTATGACCATAAGCATCGCCACATTGCGGATAAGGGAGTCCCTTATGAATTCAAGGATGCTTACCAGCTGCTTGCTGATTTCTTTAAAGAAGTGGATCGTGTATTGAAGGAAATGAAGATATGAAAAGAATTGTGATCGGTATCATGCCGCAAGAGAAAATCCGTGAACGCGTGCTGGCAATAGCGAAAGGCGCGTATAAGCCCAAACCTGGTGAACCGAAGATATGGTTTACCTCGATGAAATCCCTTGCCGAAGTCCTGAGTGACGATAACCGTGCCTTGCTCACAACTATCCATGAATCACAGCCTGAATCCATTACCGGTCTTGCAGCGATTACCGGGCGGAAGCCCAGCAATCTCTCACGTACTCTGAAGACTATGTCTCATTATGGGATTGTGGAAATGCGGCGCGAGAATCGGCATGTTCGTCCCATCGTCAATGCTACTGAGTTTCAAATATTGACCGCTCAATAGATTGGTGCAAATTTGAATATCATAAGCTTTCTAATGAGCTTACCAGTAAAACATTAAGCCTTGACGCAAGCGATGAGGAAATCAGGATTCTTGCTCGAAGGCTATCGGAGCAATTCCCTCGCCTGCAACGCTGGTTCAAGAGTCCCGCTAATGCGGTGCGAGTGCTCTGCGATATCGCTTACAAGAAGTATGGTGTCACTCCGCCGTGAAGCGATAAGAAGGAAAAGAAACGGATATCCCTATCTGCAACGGTACCGGTTACGGATACTGTATCCGTAACAGGAATCGTAACAAGGGCAAATGCTGGACCAGTTCCTATAACGGTATACGGTACGGAAGAATCCGCATCTATGACTGCATCAATCCCTTCAACCGGGCCTGTATCTGTAACAGGACCAAATCTCCTGCTTCTTCCTGTAACAGTAACAGTAACGGTAACAGGAAAGAATAACCCTTCTGTTCCTGTAACAGGAATGGACCCGCTCTGTGATCCTGTAACAGTTACAGGAATTCTGGCCCGTCTTGCGGATGAGTACTGGTGGCGTCGGGCACTACGCAAAGTCTATGGCAGAAAATTTGAACATGACGCCATCAGCTTGGAGTTCGAGTTCTGTCAATAACTGTACGAAAATGTGAAAATGTGGAGTGTCTGGAACGTGCCAAAAGCTGCCGGTGAGCTCGAAATACCGCTGCAAACCTACTCGCATTTGCTATATATAAGTTAATCGGATATTTTCCATTATAACTTTTCAAGGTTAAAAAAGCGGATATAAAACGACCGGGAGATCGAAGGTTTTCGAGCGATCCCAGAGGCCTTCCATCCACTGTCGCTGGCGCATGGCGACAGCGAGCTTGAGTACGCGTGTTCGACCCTCGGTGGTGAGGAAGCCGGCCTTGGCGAATAGCTTGTAGCGCAGGGTTTTCAACGTGTGCTGGACGTCTTTGCCGCCGCTGTGGATCACGCTCGCCCGGAGCTTGGCCTGACGGAACAGACTCATCAGGTTATATGCCATCATCACCATGCCGAGCGCAGCCTCCGTCGCCCAGAAGTCGCGCAAGCAGAAACTGTCCGCCGCGAAGTCATACTTCAGTTCCTTGATCCGGTTCTCGCAATCCGCCCGCCCCCGGTACAGCCGCCAGACCTCCTGGGCGGGCAGGGTCAAGTCAGTGACCAGCGCGGCAAAGCGGTACTGTCCCATCAGCGGGTCGTCCGCAAACAGCGACAAGGTCTTGCCCTTGGCCTCTTTGCGCTTCACATGCTGGCGGATACCGATCACCCGGCGCGCATGCGCCCAGCTCGGCGCCTGATAGGCGAAGCTGACCAGCTCAATCCCGTCATCCAGCAGCCACCAGCCCCGCTGCTCCACCAACGCCCGCTGCAAGGGCTGGTTCAGCCGCAGCGCCACCACATGGCGCATCTGCCGCTTTTCCAGGTCGCCAAGGAAGCCGTTGTCGCTGAAACCGCTGTCCGCGCGCAGCAATCCCACCTGCTTGCCATCGAGCTTCTCCAGGGTGCTGTCGAGGAAGGCTTGCACGTTGTTAGCAGAATGGCTGTTCCCCGGACGCAGCCAGAGGTTGGCCACCATGCGCGTATCCGCACAATAAAGGCCATCAGCGGATGGTGCGAAACCCGTCCCGGCTTGACCGGGTTGTAGCCCCGTGCCACGCCTTCCTGCCCGCCATACCGGGTCATCACCGTCGAGTCCAGATCCAGCGTTATCCGGTCGAGGGAAAGCTGGCCAAACAGCCAGCCGTAGAGGGCATTCATCACCCGCTCGTTCGTCGCCTGGTCGAACTTGCGAAACAGGCGCATCACCGCCTTGAAGTTGGCCATTCGTGAGAATCCGAACAAGCGTCCCAGCACCGGATCGTGCCGGGTGACTTCGCCATGCTCGAAACGATTCGCTCCACACCAGACCGAGAGCATGAACTGCTGCACCAGTTGTTCCGCAGCGTAGCCACGATTGCTGCCGGGTAGCGGAAGTCCGCAAGCCTTGAGTGCCGTATCGAACTCGATGTGATCCAGCATCCGTTTCATCAGCCCCATGCCACCCCAAGCCGTAATCTCTTTGTCGCTGAAGCGCAGTTCAAACTCCATCGCCGTCCCCCGTACTGAAATAGTACAACTTAATCAGTTCGTACTTTACCCCTAAACAACATAAAAATCAGTATATTGCGCTATTGGCTTCCATTAGGATTATTTCCTAATGGAAAATCTCGGTTTATACATGCTCAAAGGAGCGCGTTGTGCCAGGAGGAGACGGTCGAGCTTCAGCTCCGAAGACGCCATTCGCGCGTACGCGATGAGTCAGATTCCGGTTATTTTGTAAAGTGGCAATGAGCTACAGGTGATCAAAAATCCAGTATAGTCGTCGATAACCAGCCAGCAAGTCGCTCTTAGCGCGATCCACCAAGCCAAGTTAGGGAGCGGTATTGGAGTTAGGGCGCAATATTGTCGCCTGATAATGAAGCTAGAAGGCTCGAACACTCTCATGTGGGACACATTGGCTCAGTTTTGGCACGACAACAATGCAAACATTATTGTTTCGTTGGTAATAAGTTTTGTTTTCTTTGTGCTGGGGCCATTGGGCCTCTGGTTCTCTGGAAAAAGAATTCGTCGTGAACGGATTCGTAAGGCGAAAGAGGCACTCATCGACCTTCTGGAAGGTATGATCGTCAATCAAGCGAATGTTGATGAAGCAAAGCTGAGGTCCGTAATACGCGCCGTGGAACGAGATATCGATATCGACTTGTCTGGCGAGTATCACATTGATCATTGGCTCGGTGACGTGGTCTTGAGATTTGAAAAGAGCAGACATCTGAGTGCAGAGCAAAAACAGCAGTACTACGACGCTGTAAGAAAGATCATAGATGAAATTCACTCAAAGACAGATAAGAAGACCATGGAAGTTCCACGCAAGTATGAGCCCATTCTCAATGACCTTAAAAGCGCACTTTCATCTGGTGAGACCACGCGTGCTTCTCATGTGGTGGAGGAACTCGAACGCGCATTGGTTATGCGTGAACATAGCCAAGATCCTCTATGGAACGTCTTTCATGTCTACACGCGCCTATACCAAAAGAGCCCTTTCACGTTTTCAGTGGCCGCCGTTTTGATTTTAGTGATTTACGGAGTAGTTCTTGCGAAAGTCTTCCCTATGTTTTCTTCCTAACCTCCCGTTGAGATTGCACGTTGAATGTCCACTTTTGGGAAACCCAACTGTCTGAAACGTGCCAAGAGGAGACGGTCGAGCTTCAGCTCCGAAGCCGTCATTCGTACGTACGCGACAGGTCGAATCCTATCTGTCAAAAACATTTTCCGTCCGTATGCTATAAATAAAATAGCGGATGCGCTCGCGCAGTTGGTTGAGCATCTTTGCGGACTTCAGAGGAGGCAACGGTGCAGTGCTGCTTTTCACGAATCTTTAATACTGTAAAAAAGCACAGTATCGTTGTCGGAAAGATAGGCTACAAGTTTCTCTTAGCGCAGTCCACAACGCCGAGTTAGGGAGCAGGTGTCGGAGTTAGGGCGCAAAACTGTCTCCCTATAATAAAGTTAGGTACCTTCGGCCCGTACCCATGCGACCAATAAACTACCCCGAAGAGGACTATCACTATACGAGTGGCGGTCTCGACTTGGCGCAAGAAGTCGCAGCGCCACGCTACGAGTCTGCTGTCGAGTGGATGCGCGTGGCCGAATCAAAGGCAATTGCTTTCGACATTTGGGCACGCGGAAACTACTCTCGGCGATTGCTGCACAACCGCGCACAGGAGAGTCACCCCGTATTGGTGCCATTTGAATACGTGGATGAATTGCGCTGGGCATATCGACGACTCGCCCTCATGGGCCTTCCAATGGAGTTTGTCTACACAGGCGGACTAGGACAGCCGCAGCGCGTTCTTACCTTGCATCCTGCTGGGGACTATCAGATCGATGCAGGCTGGGGATATATAGCCGCGTTGGGAAGCACGACTCGGAAACGTGGGCGTGAATGGTTCCCCGTGATGGGATTCTCGAAACTCATGCCAGAGTCTGTGCTTGACTGGTTGATTGATGAGGCACCTGACGCATTTGTACGAG
>JBKJYB010000011.1:0-4059 GCA_046716045.1 Nitrosospira sp. | reverse complement strand
CGCGCGCTTCGCATGCGCTTGGCCTTTAACGTCCTCCATGCCTGGGTATTGAGGCACGCCGGTTTCCGAGTTGCCTTCCGCACTTGCCTCGTCGTCCGCGGCATAAAGCTGCAACGGCTCGCGCCCCGCGAGGTGAGCGCAAATCTGCAATAATGATGTTGCGGGATAAACTGCCGCAGCCTTAACCAGAGCGGCCTCGGCGGCGTTTTGTCGCGGTAGCACGAAACTGCGGCCGGAGCGCGATGCCCCGTAAGTCATCGCCAATGCGCCGCGTATCGCGCGCAGTTCTCCGGTCAGGGCGAGTTCGCCCGCCCATTCGTACTGATCAAGCTTATTCGAGGGAATTTGACCCGTCGCCGCGAGTATGCCCAGCGCAATGGGTAGATCGAAGCGCCCACTTTCCTTGGGCAGATCGGCGGGGGCAAGGTTGACGGTGATGCGCCGCGCGGGAAATTCGAATTGCGCGTTTTGCAGCGCCGCCCGTACCCTGTCTTTGCTTTCCTTTACTTCCGCTTCCGGCAATCCGACGATGGTGAAACTGGGCAAGCCATTGGCGATGTGAGCTTCCACCGTAACCAGCGGGGACTCCATGCCCGAGATAGCGCGGCTATAAAGAATAGCGAGCGGCATAAAAAAATTCTCAGTCAGGAATCAATGGGATTAACACAAGTAAATGCGGGTCGACTGAGTGTTTTTTGCGCGTTTGCAAAGGCGCTACCACTTTTATTATGCGCATGAATTTTCCTCGGTTTGAAGTTTATGTAGAATGGGGAAAGCGTAGCGTAACCCATCAAAACCTCATACAACACCATACATCAAACCATAACCGGATGCCGCGCTATTACCGTTCATCAAGGGGGAAATAACCAAATGATGGATTGCGTTTTACTCCGTCCATCCTGCTCAAAACCGTATAGCGGCATATTTTTTTGTATCTTCGCATATCCTGGATATCCCGATTATTCCGTTTCTGTGAGATCGTTCAGTGTTTCCGCTGGAGCTTCCAAACCGTCTGATTTCGTGGGATTTTCCAGTTCCGCGATCCTTGCTTCCAGCATGGTCAATTTCTCGCGCGTGCGTTTCACGACTTCCTGCTGTACTTCGAATTCGTCACGTGTCACCAGATCCAGCCGGGTGAACATTCCCGACAGCATAACTCTCAGATTTTTCTCCACATCCTTCACGGGACTCTGCGCGAGCAGTTCATTGACTTTGGTTACAATTTCATCCAATACTTTTTGATTCAGCATGATTTCCTCCATGATTTCCGCTCCGTCACCCGACCGGATGGGGAGTGTTGCACGCATGCTAAAATCTCACACTTCTGGCAATTAGGCAAATCAGCGGATTATTATGGAACGCCTGCAACTTCTGGAAAACTGGATCAAGACGCAGTTTCCCAATAAAAGCTTCACATTGTCACCGGCTTCCGCCGATGCGAGTTTCCGCCGTTATTTTCGCGCAACTTTCAACGACGGAACATTGATCGTGATGGACGCGCCACCGCAGCAAGAGGATTGCGCGTCTTTCGTGCATGTGGCTGAACTATTCGCCGCCGCCGGCGCGCATGTGCCCACCGTATTGGCGCAGGATCTGGCGCAAGGTTTCCTGTTGCTCTCGGATCTTGAAAGTACCACCTACCTCCAGGCGCTGAGCAGCGACCCTGATAACGCTGACCGCTTATATCGCGATGCGGTGGCGTCGCTCCTTAAAATTCAGCTGGCGAGCCGCCCCGGTGTGCTGCCGGAATACGATGAAGCGCTATTGCGGAGGGAGCTGAATCTGTTCCCGGACTGGTATCTGGCGAAGCATTTGGAGGCGGTGCCTGGAGCAAGCCAGAAAGCGGAGCTTGATGCAGTTTTCAAACAGATTGTATGGAACAACCTGGCTCAACCCAGGGTATTCGTGCACCGCGACTACCATTCGCGTAATCTGATGGTTACGACTCCCAATCCCGGCATTCTCGATTTTCAGGACGCGGTTTATGGCCCCATCACCTACGATCTGGTGTCGCTGTTCAAGGACGCTTATATCCGCTGGGACGAGGAACGTATCCTGGACTGGATAATACGCTACTGGGAAGAAGCGCGAAAAGCGGGATTGCCAGTGGCTGCCGATTTCGCTGATTTTTACCGCGATTTTGAATGGATGGGCGTACAGCGTCATATCAAGGTGCTGGGGATATTCGCGCGCCTGTATCACCGCGACGGCAAAGCGGGTTATCTCAGGGACATGCCATTGGTAATGGAATATTTGCGCAAGGCCTGCGAGCGCTACCGCGAACTTAATCCTCTGCTGATGCTGCTGGATGGGCTGGAAAACAAGCCACCGGAAGCAAAAGTTGGCTATACGTTTTGAAATGGCGCCGTTCAAGGCCATGATTCTGGCCGCGGGACGCGGCGAGCGCATGCGCCCCCTGACCGATGCGCTGCCGAAGCCGCTGCTGCGCGCTGGTGGCAAATCGCTGATTGAGTATCATCTTGAGAACCTCGCGCGCGCCGGTTTCGTCGAGATTGTCATCAACCATGCGCATCTGGGCCAGATGATCGAGGCTGCGCTGGGCAATGGGGAACGTTACGGTGTCGACATTCGTTATTCGCGTGAGCCGGTAGCGCTGGAAACCGCTGGCGGTATCGCCCAGGCACTGACCATTTTTCAAGCCAGGTCGAGAAATCATTGCGGGGAACAGCCATTCGTGACGGTGAATGCCGACATTTATTGCGAAATCGATTTTTCGATACTACTGCCGGTCCTGCGGCATATGCAAACCAATTCCGATGAGGATCTCGCGCATCTGGTGCTGGTGGATAACCCGGCCCAGCATCCAAGCGGTGATTTCGTCCTCGATTCGGGCAGAATAGCCCCTTCAGGGAAAAATAATCTTACTTTTAGCGGAATCGGGGTGTACCAGCCCAGATTGTTCAAGGATGTCGTGCCTGGCGCAGTGGCAAAGCTCGCGCCCCTGCTGCGCCAGGCAATTGCGGCGGGAAAAATCAGCGGTCAATATTATCGAGGCGTATGGGTAGACGTGGGCACGCCGGAGCGCCTGCATCTGCTCGATGTTCAACTAAGTGAAGGATGAGAATTTCTGACGCTACGCTTACTTTGCGTTATCCTGCAAATACCGTAAAAATCATTAGTGATGATCCCAGTTAAATCATTCCGCGAGCGGCGCCGGCATTTGGCGTCCCAAATGCAAAAAGGTGTTGCCATCATTCCCACCGCGCCGGAACAGGTGCGGAATCGCGATGCGCATTATCCTTATCGCTTCGACAGTTATTTTTATTACCTGACCGGTTTCCGCGAACCGGAGGCGGTGCTGGTGATTGTGGCAGAGGCCGATGAGAACGCATCCAAACATATACTGTTCTGCCGCGACAAAGATCTGGAACGGGAAATCTGGGATGGTTTCCGTTATGGCCCTGAGGCGGCGCGGGAAGCATTCGATTTCGATGAGACATACCCCATATTCAGGCTGGACGACATACTGCCGAGATTACTGGCGAATCAGCCCACTGTGTATTGCTCGTTAGGACACGATACAGCATGGGATACGCGTGTGACCGGCTGGATCAATCAGGTACGGCAACAGACGCGTAGCGGAGTCACCGCACCCGCCAGAATTCATGACATCCGACTTTTGCTGGATGAGATGCGTCTATTCAAAAGCGCGGAAGAACTTCAAGTCATGCGCCGCGCGGCCGAGATTTCCAGTGGCGCCCATCGCCGCGCCATGCGGGAAACCCGGCCTGGTATGAATGAATATGAAGTGGAGGCCGGGTTGCTGCACGAGTTCCGCCGTCATGGTGCGCAAGCACCCGCCTATACGTCTATCGTCGCAGGCGGCGCTAATGCCTGTGTATTGCACTATGTCGAGAACAACGCCCGCCTGAACGCGGGTGATTTGTTACTGATCGACGCGGGCTGCGAGCTGGACGGCTATGCGGCCGATATCACGCGCGCGTTCCCGGTGAATGGAAAATTCAGTGCGGCGCAAAAGGATTTGTATCAACTGGTGTTGTCGGCACAGGCGGCGGCGATAAGCGCGGTACAGCCAGG
>JBKJYB010000010.1:0-11835 GCA_046716045.1 Nitrosospira sp. | reverse complement strand
ATCCCGCCTCGCGCCGCTGGCTGCGCCGTCCGCAGCCCTACCTCGCCGCCGCGCTTGCCTTGCTGATGTTCTCGCCCGTCATCATCTGGAATATGGAAAACGACTGGGCGTCGATTCTGTTCCAGTCAAACCGGGTTAAGGGAGGAAGTGAAAATCAATTCTCAGCACATCTATTATTTCTCCATCTTCTGGTCCTGTTGACACCGGTGGGCTTGCTTGCCGCAGGCATGGCGGTGTGGCCGGGGGCCGAACGCGACTGCAGCACCCATGCGCGCAGGCGTCGCCTATTCGTACGCGTGTTCGCCGGCGTGCCGCTGGCAGTGTTCTTCGTTCTCAGTATTTCCGAGTCACAGCGGTTTCACTGGACTGGCCCGGCATGGCTTGCGCTGCTGCCAACCATGGCATGGTTGATGGGCCAGACAGCCGATTTCAGTACCCTCGCACGCCGTGTGAGAGCGGCCTGGAAACCCACCATTGCAGTTTGCATCTTTCTCTACGCATTCGTACTGCACTATGTGGTGCTCGGCATTCCCGGCATCCCCTATAACGCTTTGTCGGAACACTATTTCTGGCGCGAGGCCACAGGGGAAATCGAGCAGGTTGTAGCGGAGGTCCGACAACGGACTGGGCAAGAGCCCATTGTAGTAGGCATGAGTAAATGGTCGGTGGCCGCCGCCTTGTCCTTTTACAACCGCAGTGGTAAGCCGATGGAGATACGCTCGCGCAATATGTTTGGCGACAGCGGCGCCATGTACGATTTCTGGTATCCATCGGACCCCCCCACGTCCCGGCCAATCATCTTGGTGGGCATGAGGAGCCATGAGCTCGAGCGTACCCGAGCAATCCATGACATTGACCGGATGCTCGTGCAACCCGGTCCGATACAGGAGCAAGTGGCCATGCGCGACGGCAAGCCGCTGCGGCGGGTATATTACCGCATTGCACAGGGGTATTTGGGTAAAGATCCTTGATTGCCGGCAAAAAGCAGGGGCTTGTTCATGGGTCCATTACTTAACCCGCACTTTTCTTTTTGCCAGTCAATCGCCATAGCGGTTATGGCAAGAAGCAAAGCGGGAATTTACTATGGAGAGCAAAAGTATCCGTAAGACCCCATATAAATAAATCCCGGCACACTCTCTTGATCACCACACGCCGCGCAGCAACTGCAGCGCCTGGAGATGAAAGCACCAATATGCCAGTGATCTGCTCGGGTGAGTAGCTTGCTTGTGGATAGCGGGTATATCAGCGTATCACTCCACGCCGCAACAATTGCCACGAAACCTTAAAACCCCATAGTACCGGATGTCGCCGCAACATGGGCGTCACCTCAACGCGAACACCAGTATGACGTTCGATCTTCCATGCAGCGTAACTAATGCTGTCGCTGAAGGTGAACGCCGCCTTTGTCAGCCGGAGCACAGACAGGACTGTTCCCTGCCAGCGCCGCAATCGCCAGCGCCATCGCGCACGCCGACGGTCCGCTGCATCGATCAGGCACCGATAGCGCCCGTCCGGCAGCGCCTCCAGCATGCCCACCAATGCCGGCGCAGCATGCTCAGTCAACCGCGTGTAATCATCCAGATTGATCTGGGCAAGCTGCTGCGCCCGCGTTGCACGTTCGGGACGCAGTTCAGCCGCATAGGTCTGCGTCAAACCGTTGACCCAGATTGCTTCAGCATTCGCCACGGATGAATTCAGCATGGGCAGACTGGATTTGAGAAATGTCACGACAGCGTGGGCCAGCGCAATATAAATACGCTTGCGGATGGTCTCGTCACGCGCATACAACAATCGGGAAGGTTGAGCAAAGCGTGCCCACAGATACGGGTGAAACCAGCGCCAGGTTCCTTGCTCAAAGTCTGCCATTGAGACTACGGCATATTTGGCGCGGAATTTCTTTTCCTCCGTATGTTCCGGTGCGGATACCTCAAGATAAAACACATTGGGTGCCAACCAAGCGTTAAGGTAACCAAGATAGCGCTCTGGGTAAGCTTTACCGTAGCTATTCACTATAGCGTAGAAATCCACGACCCCATCACCAAGGTCATCGGACCGCAGGCAGGATCCATAAAGAAGAACGGCCTCCAGCGATGAGCCGAACCGTAATTTCAATGCTTCAACCAGAACAAGAAAATCCGCCGATACAGCCCTTGAGCTCAGCGAAGCCATCTCAGCGACCAGATCGTTGGGGATGTGTTGATCAAATATCGAGGCGCGGTCTGTCATGACTGTGAGTTTACCTTACCGGCTCCCAAGAAGGTAATTGGACCGGCTGCTGTGATACGCAATGGCCCATCCTCGCTTGAGGCCCGGTAGGATTCGCCATCGACGATGTAATCGTCATCTATCAACAGCTCCAGCGCTCTGGTATTGTAACTATGATAACCGTCTTGTTCTTTAAGGGAGTCCCCGCGGCCTGAAAGTAGCGCCCATAGCGAGCGTAAGGGACGTTTCGATCTCTGCCGGACGAATGTTATATGAAGTGGTTCCTCCTCCTGTCCCCAGTACGGACGCATGCCAAACAGCAGACGATCCAGAGTGCTGGCGAAGAGAAACGCGTAGGTTCCACGATGCAGTTCAATATTCCTCTCGATAATTGACATCCGGACCGGTGCCCAGGCTCCGTGACGACGTCCGAGAATCAAGCCGATAAGATAACCAAGTGTAATAAGACCTGAATAAATTTCTCCGGTAATGCCCAACTGTTTTATCTTGCTCTGAGAAAATATCACAGCGCGGGCAATAAATCCGACACCAAAAAACATCCCATAAACCTTTGCCGCCCCGGCTTGTTCAATACACAGCACGTGGCGCTGTAAAAATACGGGGGGTATCTGCTTCAGCAGATACCCCCTCAATTGCTGGAGGATAAATTCCGGTCTCCCGCAGATACCCAGATCCAGCGCCGTCATGTTGGTCGTACCACCCGGGATAACCGTTATCACAGGCCATCTGGCAAGTGGTTGCGTTGCAAACAAATGACACAAGACTCCCTGAACGGTACCATCCCCGCCAACAATTACCAGTAAATCAATATCTGCCCGTACAAAGGCATCTACCGATGCATTAATCTCAGGTGCGTTCGTTACTTCACTGCAGGTTGCACCCGGAATCTCAGCGAGTGCCCGCCTTATTGCATCCTTGCGCTTGCGAATACGTCCGCTGAGAGGATTGAAAAGCAATCCGATCATGGCCCCCCCAGACCTTAATCTATTTATCCGTGAATTTTCTATCATTTTTCCTAACCGCCAAGGGTGCAAAAATACGAACCGCTAGTTTCCCTTCATCCTGACCAGGAACAATGTCCTCAAACCATGATCGTAAAGGCCCGTGGGACCGTCGTGCTTGCCAACCCATCATTACCCGAACAGCAAGAAAGATAGTTGAGAGGAGATGCCAGATAATTACCGACCAGAGGCCGATGTCCGGTCGGTCCATAAACCAGCCGAATGTCAACAGGATCAGGTTAGGATTACGCCGGGCAGTAACGAGCCGGTTAAATGAATCCAGCGGGCGCCAGATAAAAATATCAAATGATGCAATCCAAAACTGGAAAATTCCTTCACACAATCGGCCACCAACATAACCGATGAGTATCAACGAGAACATTATTGGCAAGTGGGATACCTGCGTTAGTGCTGGTGTCAAGCCTACACCCCAAGCCATATACCATAGCGGTGGATGAATAATATCCAGGCCGTGATCGAGCACATCTCCAAAACGGCTTGAGGTGACAGTTACTCGCGCCAGCTTTCCATCGACAGTATCCATAAAGGTCATCAACCATCCCATCACCAGACCCATGCCGTAGTGGCCATACCAAAAGGCAACCCCGGCCAGCACTGCAAACACAAGACTGAGCAGCGTAACCTGGTTGGGCCGTATACCGAAGCGCACACAAACGCGAACCGCCCAGAATGCGGGTATGGGCCAGAGCCATTTCGTCACGAGGTCAGTCACGCCTTTGTACGATCGGGCAAATAGTTCTGACTCCAACTGCCGGCTGTTATCTCTACTGATAGGTAATAGGTAGGGTAGGTCCCTTTTCTTGAGAGTTTGCTGAAGGCCCAACAGATTCAAGTCTTTTAGTGCATAACGAGGCAAGGTAGAGAAAGCCTCTCCTTTCCCCCCGTCCATAAAACTCGCCAGCGCATGAGGCATATTTCCATCAGTAATCCGGATTGCGACCGACTGGCCTTCGTCGCTGCTAAGCACTAGGTTCACTCGCGTGTTAACTAACGCCATCAGGACCCTGGCATCAAACAAATGATCTGCCCGTAAAAATAATGCTGGCGCATGTACGGGAATCTGCTCGGGACTATCGACCACTCTGGTCTGCTTAAATGCCTTTAACATCCGTTGCAGTCGCTCACGGCCGCTCAGGCCCCAGATGTTCGTCTCGCTATCTCCGAAGATATAGATGTAGGTTATCACTGGGATATTCCGTGTCGTTTATCTGTGTCTGGATTTGGAATCATCCTAAATCCGGTAGTTGGACGGGGTGGAGTGTGCGGTTTTTGGGGGCGCAGGGCAAGGCGCAACGACGCGGAATGGTCGTTCCATTCCAAGGCGTTGCGAACAACGCCGCCATGTGCCGCAAAAACTGTGCAATTCACCCCGTAGCGGCTTCACCCAGAAGGTGAGAGTCAAGTAATATAAAATATTGTTATTAATCTTAACACTGATCTATTAAATGAGCGGTCAACTACCGGATTTAGGATGATTGGATGACCCGCTATGTTCGTGTGGCTGCCGGCTGTATGCCGGAACACACAGATCGATATATATGCCGTATCACTACCACGGCAATACGCTATCCGAAACGAGTGCCGAATCCTTTTACTCTAATGGGAATTAATAAGCAAGCGGCTAAAAAACCCGCCGCAACCAGAAATTAGCAAGAGCAATCAACAGTAGCCCAGGAAAGAGAGCAGTTAGCGCAGGATTCAAATGCAGCAATAGACCCGCATTCGCGACAACCTGATCAAACAAGTAAACGCTGATTCCAAGCATGGATGCGAGCACCAGCTTATTGCCAAGGCCCACCCGTACCGATCCGAAAACAAAGGGAATGGAAAGCAACAACATCGCAATTGTTGTCAGCGCTCCACCAGCCTTCCGCCATAAAGCCAGTGCATAGGCATCCGCCTCCTGACCCGTCGCACGCAAGAAACGCACATGCAGAAACAACTCGATGGGAGAAAGACTCTCAGGTGACTTGGTCAGTGTCGAGATATCATCCGGATTCAGAAATGATTTCCAGTTCATCGATTTTTTGCTCACGGACTCGATGCGTTGTCCCGCAAATGTTTTGATGGTGACGTCGCTTAATTCCCACAAATCATCAGCAACGAGATCCGCATATTTGGCATAGGTATAGGTTTGCAGGAACCCGTTATCATCAAAATGCATTACCTCAATATCCGCGGCCTTTTTTGCATGCAGCATCTCACCGATACGTACTATATTCCGCTCATTCCGGGTCCAGATACCCAGATGCTTGCCAAGAGCCGCGCTCTTGTCAAGCGCAACCGCGCGGGACGAAATGGCCCTCTGTTGAAGGTGCGGCGCGACAAATTGTTCCAGTACAGCAATGAATAATAAGAGAATCAGTCCAACGCCCAGTGGAGCGAGGCTGATACGAATGGGAGAAACACCTGCTACCCGTAATGCGGTCAGTTCTGAGTTAACAGCTAGCCGTCCCAACGCAATCACATTGCCCAGCAGCGCAATAAAAGGCGCAAGTTGGACAAACCTGCGTGGCAGCAGTAGTGCGGTATGCAGGAACGCATCTTGGATGCGATAAGTCCCTTTTCCCACGTCGTCAAGCTGATCCAACAAGTCGAGAAAACTGAATAGTGGTAAAAGCACCGCGGTAGCGATGCCCAGGCCCATTAAAACCTGGAAGGCCAGGTAGCGGTTGACTATCGTCATCGCCGAGGGAATAGCTTTCGCCAGTAACCCGGTGACAGCAAACTGAGCGCGACCACGGACATCAAGACATAAAGCCACCAGACACCAGGTACTCTGCCGATGGTTCCCTGCTCCACCCATGTTTGAGCCAATCCATTCAGGATATAGTAGATCGCAAAAACCAAAGCGGCGGCATAATAGGTCTTCTCACCCTTATTCTGGCGAGGTGAAGCGCGGCTGAATGGCACGGCGATAAGTGCCAGCAGAATGGTGGCAATGGGACGTGAGAGCCGCCATTGGAATTCCGCAATGTCGCGTGGCTGATCGGATTTCTGTAATGCCGTGGTGGCGGCGGCTTTGCGCTTGTAATCCAGCACGTTGCCGCTATCAGTAAAATATACCAACTTCTCGAACTGGACTACCGTATCTTTCGTTTCGGAATGCATCAGCCGGTAAGTGGCACCATCAAGCAAATGTACTTGCGGACGTTGGCCGGCTACCGGCTCCTGCGGATGGGCTTCCTTGGCTACAATAATTTCACTGCTGTCTTTCTTTCTGATGTAATGAAACACACCCTTCATCTCCTTGCCGGAGCTATCCTTGGTCTGAATGTAAATGACTCTGCCGCTACTTTCGCTTCCAAAGAAACGCCCGGCCTGGAATCGATCCATATTTAATTCAGCTTCCGCCTGCGCATTCAGAATATAGCTTTCTTCATAGGCCCAGGGACGTACGAAGATAGAAAGTACACCGCTGATAATTCCTACGGGAATGGCAACGATGAGTACAGCATAAATTATGCGGTTATCGCTGACACCAGCGGAACGCAATACATTAATTTCCTGATCCCTGTGCAACCGCCCAAGACCAATGACAATAGCGACGTAAAGAGCGATCGGCATCAGCACTTCCAGGGCAATCAGCGTCTTCAGCAGCACCAGCTTCAGCATGGCGGCAATACCCAGCGATTCTGTGACCGCCCCCGCCAGAAAGCTTGCACTGCTGAAACTCGAGAATAATGCCGCCAAAATGACGATCACCACCGTAAACGGTATTAACAATTCACGCGTAATATATCGTTCTATTATTTTCACGGATTCTTCTCGCCAAGTCGTGCTGAAACGGCCATATGCTATGGCAACTGGTCAGGCGAGTCTGTTTTCTCTTGAGCAAGCGGCACCGCTCCCGCCAGGACGGATTCCACAAGCAGCATGTCCTCAACCTTGTCAACATCAACGCCAGCTTGGGGAAAAGGTAAAAATACCGGCTGCACCTTGATCCCGGTTTTGGCCGAAACGGCCTTTAGCCCGCGGTCGAGCGTCAATAACCCAAATAGGTACAAGAATACAGCCGTAAGGCCAAAAGTCTGTGCGATCAATTGTCCCGGACGTTTGCGCAGATCTTCCGCTCGCTGCCAGAACGACACCAAACCACGGCCACGAGGATTAAGAAATGCATAAAGATTACAGCCGCAGACGCCGCCATCCCGCAGACGTATGACGGTTCGCTTTACGCCGGGAAATGCAGCGGCGACATCCTCATATTTAACCACCCCCACCGTGGCGTCGCTATCTGCCTTTTGCGATTCGCCTAAAAAATAGCGCACAATTGAAGACGTCAATAAAGCATGATCGGCTGTCGTCAGTAATACCGGAGCGTTCTGATCGATGTGCGTGAGTCCGCTATCGGCGCTGCGGCTGGGAGAATCCAGATTCGGCAGCCAAATGACGCGCCCGCTTGCGATTCGCCTTTCCAGCTCGGGGCAACCGGGGATCGCGGACTTGGGCGGCCCACATATGATGATCGTCTTCACCATATCACTGGCTTCCAGCGCATCCAGCACGCGAATGATCATCGGCGTTCCGTAGATCGGTGCAAACGCCTTGCAGGCCATGCCTGTTTTAGCCGCTACCGGGTCACCCGCTGCGCGGTCCGCGGCCAGCACGATAGCGATAAATTGATCAGCTTTATTCATTGCAGGCTTTAACTCTCACTCGCATACTATCTTGTCTGTCATATATCGATTACAGCGTCTTGCCAAAAATCCGGTAACGTTTGTACTGTCGGCAACCCAGGTAATCAAGGATTGCACGCATTGCCTTGTTATCCTCAAGTATCCATGACAGTTCAACTGCCTGGATCCCCCTGGAAAGCCCTGCCTGCCGCGGCGCATCAATTACCATAATCGCCAGCGCCATGCCAATCGGGGAATTCTGGAATTGCTTGCGCACTCCCATCAACGGTATCCGGCCGGTATGAACTCTTCTGGATTTAAGGTATTTGATCATTCGAATCCAGCCGAATGGAAACAAACTGCCATTAAGGTCGGCGAATATCTCGTTAAGATTGGGCAATCCGACCATAAATGCCGCCGGGTGACCATCAACTTCGGCAATCTGAATAAACTCATCAGGCACGAGCAAACGAAGACTGCTGCCAAGCTCGGCAAACTCAGCCTTGGTAAAAGGAACGAAGCCCCAATTCTCCGACCAGGCATCATTGAATATATCACGCAATATTTCCATCTCTTCGCCAAATTTGTCGCGGCGTAGTGTCCGTAACCGTACTTGTTTGGAAAATTTCTCGATCAGCGCACTCATCAATCGAGGCATCTTGTAGTCCACCTCCGCCCAATAGGCAAGCAGATCCTTCAGTGGTTGATAGCCTTGCTCTTCGATTAATCGACCGTACCATGCGCGTGAATGCGGCATCATCACCATCGGCGGCGTATCAAAGCCCTCCACCAGGATGCCGCACTCCTGATTGATGGATAAATTGAACGGTCCGCTGATGTGCCTGGTATGCCGGACAGCCAACCAGTCCTCGGCGGTGTGTAGAAGCGCAGCAAATACCTCCGTGTCATCTATGCCTTCCAGCAAGCCAAAATGACCGGTGTCCGCACCATAGCGTTGCCGGTGCAGTTGATCAATCTGGGCGCTGATCCGTCCCACCGGCTGATTATTCCGGTATGCAATCCATGCTTGCCATTCTCCGTGCTTAAAAAACGGATTGAATCTGGAGAAATGCAGACGCCGCTCCAGGCGTAAGGGCGGTACCCACATTGGGTCATCTGCGTACATGCGCCAGGGAATATCAATAAATATTCCCATCTCACGATAACTTGTGACCGGGCGTACGGCCACAGCGCCGCCTATTGGCAGATCGGGCTTTTCATTCATGACGAAATATGAGTAATCAAGGAAACCATTCGCTAAAATATCGTATGGCGAAGACAGTAATGTCCGGTTAGAGACCAAGCAAACTTAATCGGTTATTGAGTTTCGTTCATTCGGCCTCACCCATTATCAGCGTCCGTTTAACGCACAGTGCGTTAACTCGATGGCACATTGATGACGTGTGCTATTATAATTACTGATTAACGGCAAACTGGATTTCAACAAGCCTTCTATTGCTCATCGGGCTGAGATTGGGTATTGAAATTCATACTTTTGTTAATTTTACCATTGGGGCATTTGCGATATCATTTACTTGTGACAAAGGCGCTTAATTCGCGAGTATGCAGGTCAGGGGCCATAACACCTCGTCTGAATCTTCAAAAGAAGCGCTGTTTCCTTCTACTTAACAAATACAATGCTAAATAGTTACCCGCAAGCGAAAAAATAGGGGAAAGTGATTATTAACAGCCTTACAGGCCACAAGAAAAGTAAAAAAATAGTTAAAATTCCCTGGCCATACTTTACAAAGAGGTTAATGATTGATGGATAGTCCTGAATATAACCTGTTAATTTCTCTGGCTCTTATCCCTGTCGTCTTTATGCTGCAGATGTGGGTGAGACACCGTCGAGTCCGCCGGCGTAACGAATCCGGGGATCAGGAATTCGATAGCCTTGGTGCAACGCTCATATCGGCAATTTCCGAGGGATTGGCCGTTATCGGTAGTCTAATACTTATTATCTGGATCATGGGGGCTGTATTGAGGTACCTGTTCCCCGTCATATTTAATGCGCAGTAATTCGCGATTTCAAGAAACCCGATAGCAGGCTCGGAGTTCAAATAGTCCTTTTAATTTCAGAACCTGCGACAGATAGAATCGCTGATTTTGTCGCGCAAAACTGTCCACTTTATTTTTTTCTTTCTTGCGCTGCTTTTCGAATTTGATGACTAATCCTGCTTGTGTATGCGCATAGTCGTTACGGGAATGGGGATTGTTTCGCCAATTGGCATAGGCGTTGACCAATTCTGGACAGCGGCTGTCAATGGTGTCAGTGGTATCCGAAAGATTACGGGCTTCGATGCATCCAGTCAGCGCTCTCAAGTGGCGGGAGAGATCCCGGGGTTCGATCCCGCCAGCTTTCTGACAGCCAAGTATATGGAACAAACGGACAGATTCGCCCAACTGGCGCTGCTGGCCACCAAGCTTGCGCTGGAAGACGCGGGTGGACTTGATGCGTATGCACCGCAGCGTTTGGCCGTAAGCATAGGTTCGGGAATGGGCGGTTTCGCCACCTTTGAATCTTCTGCCATGCGCAAGTTCCGAAATCAGCCTATACCGCCGTTCACGGTACCTCGAACCATGGCGAATTCCGCGGCTGCCTGGATCGCGATCAAACATCGATTGAAAGGAGTGAATCTGACCTGCAGCACGGCATGCTCTTCCGGAGCCAACGCAATTGGCATGGCTCTCGATCTTTTACGGACGGGAAGAGCCGATGCCGTGATTGCCGGGGGCGCGGAAGGCTGCGTATTACCGCTGACCATGACTGGTTTCGAAGCATTGCATGCGCTAACTACCGGCTCCAATACTGATCCAGCACGAGCATCCCGGCCTTTCGCCAAGGGCCGGGATGGATTCATTATGGCGGAAGGCGCGGGCATGCTCATCCTGGAGAGAGAAGAACAGGCAAAACTTCGAGGAGCAAAAATGTATGCCCGCCTGGCTGGCTATGGACAGGCATGCGACGCGACGCATATCGTGATGCCGGACATGGGCGGCCAGGTAGCGGCAATGCAGGCGGCCATTATGGACGCCGGAATGGATCCTAATGCCATTGATCATATCAATGCCCACGCGACATCCACACCCCTTGGAGATATCGTGGAGACCCGTGCCATTAAAAGTCTATTTGGGGACCGGGCTGGGGATATTGCCATCAATGCCACCAAATCCATGGTCGGACACTCCATCGGCGCCTCGGCTGCTATTGGCAGTATTGCCACTATCATGGCCCTTTATACGGGTACCGTACATCCGACTATCAATCTTGATGAGGCTGATCCAGAGTGCGATCTTGATTACACACCAAACCTCGCACAGCAGAAGAACCCACGGAACGGCCTATGTAACGCTTTTGGATTTGGCGGCAACAATGCAAGTATCGTCTTCACAACCCTTGAATGAAGGAATGGAATTAGATATGGATACAGCGGATATTGAACCAAAGGTAATACAATTTATCGCCACAAAAGTAGAGAATCTGGATGCTTCCACCATAAACAGGTCTTCAAAATTTGAAGACCTCGGACTTGACTCTATGGATACAATTCAACTTTTGTTCGATGCGGAAGATACTTTCGGTATAAGTTTTGATAGCGAAGAAGCGAAAGGATTTACCTGTGTCGGCGATATTGTCTCCTATATTGAAAAACATCAGGCATCCCCTACCTGAAGGATGAAGCACGAAACACAGTATTGTGGCCGCTCTAATGTGGCCTGTCGAAACTTTAAGAATTAAACCCGAATCCGGCGATTGACTGCTCATTGGTTAATTTAACGCCATGATCCACAAAGATTGTTTTCGAAACTTGACCTTCACCTTCTTGGTGAATTCGCTACAGGGTGGATTGCCCGGCTTTCGCGGCCGATGGCTGCGTTGTTCGCAACGCCTTGCCCTGCACCCCAAATCCCGTTCACTCCATGGCGTCTAACTGCCGGTTTTAGGTTAAGACCCCTTGGCCATTGGA
>JBKJYB010000009.1:0-3470 GCA_046716045.1 Nitrosospira sp. | reverse complement strand
AGCTGACCCAGGCAGTCACTCATGCGCTCGCTCAGCGATAGCGTGAGATAGGCCAGCATCTTGGGAAAGCGCGCAACTTCATCCGGCTTATAGCTTTTAACAATTTGCAGGTGAGAAGGCATTGAATAAGAGACATCCGCGTCAGCAACACGCCCTTGAAAATCCAAAGACATCATCTATAGTAAATATTGGACTTTTCGATCACTTAATTTTGACCTTGGCTTTCTCTCCCTTTGCATCAACCACAAGCGCGTACGATGCAACTGCATTGTTCCGCGTTTAGGAGCGTCGAATGAGTTCTATGTACCTTATTAATTACCAACCCATTAATACAAAGAATACAAGGGGTCTGACTATGAATGCGTCAAAGTATCTATCTTTAGCCCTGGCCAGTCTTCTGGCCGTTTTCCAAGCCGGGAACGTCATTGCAGCATCCGCCGACCCATCATCTCCCATCACGTTTTCTCCCATTACTTCAACTCCGCCTGTTGACATCCCGGGCGGGGCGAAAAATGCATCGCTCCAGGCTGCGGCGGTATTCGCATGGCAGGAATTCATCGCCCTCAACTGGCCCGCAAAAACCGGGGTACGGGATACGCCGGATATGGCACAGAAATTCGGCGCGGTTACCAGCCAGCCCCTGGTTTGGCACACCTTCCGTTCAAAGAACGAGATTTTTCCGGGTGGGAACAGCGCCTCCCTCCCACCGCATGGCTATACGTCCGGCGGTGCGCCGAGCTATGGTTATAACGATCCCCCGCAGTATGTTTATAATGCCGCAGCAGTAGGCAACAGCGGCCAGGTGCAGGCCTGCGCTTTACAGCCCCCAGTGAAGTCGCCTGCGTGGATCAATCTGGACGAAGTCACGCAAATTGGTCTGGATTCGATGTTCGCCGGTATAGCCCCGGCCGGTTCGATCCCGGTTAACAGCAACCCACAGCTGATCCGATTCCTGGCAAAAGCAAACCTTTCCGAGTACGCATACGTGGCGCAGAATTCGTATTGGTACTTAACCAACGGGTCGCCGCGGGCAATCGCTACGCAAAACTTCAAGAAGGCAGTCGCCAATAATGCTTTCCCTCCCACGGCTCCGTTTATTAGTTTCCCGACGGGAACCTTCGAAATAAAAGCAGCGTTCCGTCCGCTCACCGCTGAAGAGCAAAACAGTAAGCGCTTTTACAGCACACAGGTGCGCTATTACGAGCAGGAAGCAAATGGCATGCCTTGTTATCGCGAAGATCAATGGGGTCTGATTGCATTACACATCATTCAGAAGACGCCTAGCGCCCCCGCTTTTATATTCGCCACTTTCGAACAAGCCGATAACCTCCTGACCACGGTGGGTGGCAAAACGGTGCCGGTGGAAGATGAGAACGGCAACATTATCAATGCCTCGTCGACCTCGACCACGCCGGCGCTGACCTACCAGGATAGCGCGACCGATCCGCAGGTAAGCATCGTCGGTACCAGTTACTGCAACACCAGCAGTAATCCACATCTGTTTTATCAGAACGGGGCAGGCCAGCCGGGCGTCCCGACCGGTGGAAGTATTTGCGTGAACCAGCGCGATCATGCGATTCCCCCGCCCATCGTTGGCGTGAATCAGGCTGCGCATCAGGCAATCGCTGCCTACTCCAAGGCAAACGGAATCGTCAATTCACCCTGGGCTTATTACAAGCTGGTCAATGTCCAGGCCTACCCTTTCAACAAGACCGATATCGTCAGCGATCCCACGGCGCCACGCAACGCGGCGACCTACTATCAGGCCAACATCGTGGTTGAAACCAATTACACGCTACAGAATTTCGACGGCCAGGTGGCCGAGAATGGCGCACCGACGAATTTCAATTCATCCGGCACACCGTTCCAGAATGCCTATGTCATCAATAAGGACGGCACGCTGGATTCATCGTACAACATGGGCGGCTGCATGGGATGCCATGGTGTTGCGCAATCGGTAAAGGGCGGCGACTTCAGTTTCCTTATCGGCGCCCCCCCGGCGCGGACACCTGACGTACCCGCCGCCATGAGTGCCGAACAACTCAAGGCGCGCTTCAATTCCCTGCTTCGTCCAAACAACATACAGTGATCGCCGATTAATTCTACCCAGAAGGAAATATCATGTCTGAATCCTCCCAAAGCTCAATTCAATCGTATGCAGAATTTCAGTCGTACATGAATCAGTTGATATCGTTGTACGGTACATCAATCTCAGACGCCCCGCATAAGGCGTTCTGGGAAACCTATACCTATGAACAATTCATCAGCGGGAATGTGCCGAATATTTCGCCACCCGTGAAAATCCTTGAAGTGGGAAACGGACCTGCTTCCAACATCGTTCAAGCACTGCAAGGGGTGGGGCCACTGTTTGGGCCGAATGGGAATTACGGTCAAATGCCGGCGGATGGGACAGGGCCATGGACGACAGCACAGATTCAGCCGGTGATCGATTGGATCAACGCGAATTGCCCGAATACCGGTTCGATCGAAACGTGATTAAGTACGAAGCACTGTCAAACGACCCAAGGTGGGGGCGACGGGTATCCGAATAAATTACCTTTAGGACTATAATTTTTCGGATTAGTATTCATTACCGAATAGATGTTGGGGTTTAGGGAGCAATGGAACGTAAAACCCGGCTAAGGCACCTTGGCACCCTGCAGGAGACGCGACACGGTAGCGGGATGGACGTTGAATAGTCTGGCGGCATCCGCTGCGGTCTTCTGTCCAGAACTGACCAGGTGCATGATCTCTTGCTGCTGGTGCGTCTTGAGTTTTGGGCGTCGGCCTCCGACACGCCCTTCCTTACGGGCGGCATCCAGGCCATTGCGAGTGCGCTCGCGTAACATGGCCCGCTCGAATTCGGCAAAGGCCCCGACAATCTGCATCATCATGCGGCCACCTGGCGAAGTGGTGTCAATCGCTTCAGTCAAACTCTGGAATCCTGCTCCGGCCTGCTGGACTTTTTCCATCAAAGTCAGCACGTCTTTTAAAGAGCGTGACAGGCGATCCAGCTTCCAGACTACCAACACATCGCCTTTGCGCAGTTGCCCGAGCAAACGATGAAGTTCAGGCCGCTCCCAGCGACCGCCGGTGGCTTCCTCCTGAAAAATAAGTTCACACCCGCAGACTTGAGCGCGGTAATTTGCGCTGCGTTGTCTTGATCCTGAGTTGAAACCCGTGCATAACCGATGAGCATGATTGCAAAAACCTGTTGCCAATGAGTGTAATAATGCAATGTATTTATGCAACACGCAATGCCTTTATTTCAGAGGCGATTCGCTTTGTTGCACAAACGAACGTTTGTGCAACTGACTCAACTGTGATTCGATGCCCGTCCAGTTCCTCACTTCCGAACAACGTACCCATTACGGCCGGTATGTTGACGATCCGAGCGCCGATGAGTTGGCGCGCTATTTCCATCTCGATGACGCTGATCACGCGGTGATCGATGTCAAGCGTGGCGACCA
>JBKJYB010000008.1:0-2815 GCA_046716045.1 Nitrosospira sp. | reverse complement strand
ACACGCTCCAACCCGCCTGGTGGGTGCGCTTCGACCAGTTCCAGCAGGGGATTGGCGCGCTGGGCGGCGGCAATGTCACGCTCACTGCCGGCGGTAACGTGGAGAACGTCTCCGCCAGCACGCCGACTCAGGCGCGCATGACGGCGACTGCGCCGGATGCCGGCCAACTGGTGAAAACCGGAGGCGGCGATGTGCGGGTGGAGACCGGTGGCGATTTGCTGGGTGGGCAATATTATGCCGACCGTGGCGGTCTGGTGCTGAAGGCGGGCGGCAAGGTGGACAGCGGGCAAAATTTGAGCGGTAGTCCGCTTTATACCATCCTGGCGCTGGGGGACGCGCAAGCACGGGTGTGGGCGCGGGGCGATGTCAATATTCACACCGTGCTGAATCCGCATCTGGTGGTTCAGTCTTCCGGCAGCAGTGCGGTATTTAACATCAACAATGCAAACAGTCCCAGCTGGAGCCTGTTTTCGACTTACGGCGCGGACAGTGACGTGGATATGCAAAGCCTGGATGGCAAGGTGGCGCTGCATAATGGTGGGGGGGGGAGTGCCGATATACAGGGGGCTTACAGAAAAACCCAGGGTCCCAATAGCCCCGGACTCAACTTCAACATCTCCTCCTCGAAGTACAGACCGACGCTGCTTTCCCTCCTGCCGCCCAACCTGTCAGCTACGGCGTTTCAGAATGACATCGTCTTGAATGACGGAGCGACTGATATCGTGCTGAGCCCTTCGGCGCGCGCGCAGTTGACGTTGCTGGCGGCAAATTCGATCAATATTCCCGCGAGTATAGTCATGAGTGACCGGGATCCTGCGCTGATACCGGATGTGATCAGGCCAGGCACAGAATACACCCAGTTTCCGACTACCCTTCTGGCGGGTGAGGACCTCGTCCTTGTTCATGCTGCCGTTCCCGTCCACACCGGCGATACCCAGCCGGCAAGGGTCTACGCGGTGGCGGGGGATATCCGGGGTAACCAGGAGGGGCGCCCTAACCTGGACGTGGCCAAGGCAGTTCGGGTACGAGCGGGCCAGGATGTGCGCGACTTGGGTATTCTGGCGCAGCATGCCAATGCCGGCGATCTCAGCCGGGTGGTGGCGGGCAGGGATGTGGCTTTTATCTCCGGAAACGCCCGGACAGACGAGAACGCTAAAATCTGGGTAGGCGGCCTGGGACGGCTGGAGGTGACCGCGGGACGTAATATCGACCTCGGGACGTCGGCGGGCATAGTCAGCCGGGGCGACCTCGACAACGCCGAACTGCCCAGGGGCGGCGCCGATATTCATGTGGCGGCGGGGGTGGGTGCGCAGGGAATCGACTACACCGGCGCGGTTGACCGGCTGGCCGCCGAACTGGAAAAAGCGGGCGGCAACCCGGATGATGCCTTGCTATGGCAGGCACGCTGGCTGGTGGGGAACGACGATTTGAACGGCGCTAATGCGCTGCAGGCGGTCGAAGCAGTGCAGGCGCTGGACGGGGACACCCAGCGCGGCATGGTGCGCGAGATGCTCTATACCGCTTTGCTGAACACCGGACGGGACTTCAACAATCCCGACAGCTCTTATGCGGCGAATTATGAACGCGGCTATGCGGCGCTGGAACTGGTGTTCCCCGGAATGCGCGAGAAAAATGCGGATGGCGGCTTCAAGAATTATCAGGGTGAGATCAACCTCTTCGCCAGCCGCATCAAGACCGAGCGCGGCGGCAATATCGAGTTCATGGTGCCGGGCGGTGACCTGATCGTCGGTCTCAGCAATACGCCGGAAGTGCTGGTAAAGACGGGCAATGACGTCCTGGGCATGCTGACGGTGGCCGACGGAAACGTCCGTGGCTTTACCCGTGACAATATCCTCGTCAATCAGTCGCGCATTCATACCGTAGGCGGTGGCAATGTCCTGTTGTGGTCGAGCGAGGGCGATATCGACGCCGGTAAAGGCAAGAAGACCGCTACCGCGGTGCCGCCGCCGGTCATCAAGGTGGATGCGCAGGGCAAGGTGACGCAGGAATTGCAAGGGGCCGCTTCGGGCAGCGGGATCGGTGCGCTTTCCAGTGGCGGCAAGGTCGCGGGCGACATCGATCTGATCGCGCCCAAAGGCACGGTGAACGCGGGCGACGCCGGCATCCGGGCGAATAACCTTAATATCGCCGCTCAGGTCGTACTGGGCGCGGACAATATTGCCGTGGCCGGGACCACCACCGGCGCGCCGGTCGCGGATGCGAGCGCAGTCAGCGCCACCACTTCTGGCGCCGCGTCGCAAGGGGACGATGTATCCAAGGCGACGGCAGCTTTATCGCAGAATCTGTCGGATGCCGCACGGACTTCCGATGCGATGAGAAAGCTAAAACCCACCTTTATTTCAGCCGAGGTGATCGGGCGTGGTGAGTAGGACGTGGCGGTCAAGAACCGATCACACCGCCGTCGTCTTTGGTGATGACTACCACAGCAGAGCGCGGCTTGGATACGGATGCGGACCCGCTGGCCGTGGTTGGGCCATTGATGCCGCTATCGGGCCAGGTCGAGTTCTCGGTGTAATGGGTTTGCCAATCCTCGCCCGGGTGCTGGATGCCGATGAACAGGGTCTTGCCGTCAGGAGTATGGGTGACGCCGGTGACTTCACAGTTCTTCGGCGCGGTGAGAAACCGGCGGGTTTCGCCGGTGGAAGGGTCGGCACATAACATAACGTTTCCGCCGATGTTGGCCCAGTCGCCGGTGGCGTTGCCCGCCTGGTCGGTCTGGATCCACAGGCGGCCGTCCTGGTCGAACCAGAGGCCGTCCGGGGCGCCATAGTCATCGCCGTTTATGTTGCCCTGG
>JBKJYB010000007.1:0-15748 GCA_046716045.1 Nitrosospira sp. | reverse complement strand
CATTTCACGGGCATAGCCGCCGGCCGTCTCCGCCTGCGCGTTTTCTTCCTCGCTCAGCGGAACCTCGACGAACTTTGCGCCCAAACTTTCAACCTGTTCTTTCGCCCCCGGCCGCACATCGAACGCCTCGATCACGGCGCCCAGCCGTTTGGCCGTGGCGATAGCCTGCAAGCCCGCTACCCCCGCGCCTAGAACCAGTACCCGTGCCGCCTTTACAGTCCCGGCGGCGGTCATCAGCATGGGAAAGAATTTCTGATAGACATTGGCCGCCATCAACACCGCTTTGTAGCCGGCGATATTGGCCTGCGACGACAGCACGTCCATGCTCTGAGCACGGGAAATGCGCGGCAGTTTCTCCATAGCGAATGCAGTCAGGCCGTGTCGGGCGAGCGCTTCGATCCCATCTGCCTGATGTGGCGAAAGCAGACCCAGCAATACGGCATCCTTGCCCATCATTGCCAGTTCGCCGGGCTCCGGACCGCGCACCTTGAGCACGATTTGAGATTGGCCGTACAGTTCCGCCGCGCTGGCCACGATGCTTGCGCCGGCCTCCTGATATGCCTCATCGGGTATGCTCGCACCGGCCCCCGCGCCAGACTGTACCAGAACAACATGAAAACCTTTAGCGGTAAATTTCTTCACCGTTTCCGGTGTGGCCGCAACGCGGGTTTCTCCCCCGCGAATCTCCGCGGGTATGCCTATGTGCATTGATCATCTCCCTTATTTTTCGGATATTCCCTATTTTTTCCCGGCAAATCTGCGAAAATTAGCCAATATCGCCCGCGCTTTATCGCGAAACCCGGATTATAAATGAACCTGGGCGCGGTGAATTGTCCGGTTGACGAAAACAGCTCATTCCTGGCAATCGTTACTGGTTACTTCAGGTCCCGATCTGATTCGTTTCCTTTAAGCAATGGCTAATCCACCGGGTGGTAAGCTTCTCCTGGACGCTATTCTGGCGTAAACGCGACGCCAACCCGCTGAAATCAACCTGATCAAGCGGTTGGTCCTGATTAAAGCACGAAAATACATAAGTAATTTCGCCTGTTTTCGGATCTTTGTGCGGTTGCAGACATTGGGCGCAGATTTCTTTCATCATGCATTGCATCGGCGAATTGATGGAGCCGATTGCATAGTGATCTGTCTTCAAATAAGGCTGAAGTCTGTTGTGCCGCGCGGCACCCACCGCCGCCATCATCCGGTCGGAACCAATGGCGATGATACGGTCGGCATCCGACAACAAAATTTTCTGAGGACCCAGCGCGCCGCTGCCATAAGCGGTCATCGCCTCCACGATATTACCGGCATAACTAAGATCGCCCGGCCGGGAGGGCGTGAAACCCGGCGCTTCATCGCAACACCATACCACTACGTCCGCCGCCGTCTCGATTTCCGCTACTTTATAGCGATCAATCAGTTTCTTGTAACCGGCAAAATATAAAATTTTCGATCCCGCGGCGCGTGCCGCGGCGCCAATGGAAAACAATACCGCGTTGCCCAGTCCGCCACCCACCAGTACCACAGTTTCATCCGGCAGGATCTCCGTGGGGGTGCCGGTGGGACCCATCAGCACTACCGGATCGCCAGGATTGAGTTTGGCGCATAGATCCGCCGACCCGCCCATTTCCAGGGCAATCAGCGACACCAGTCCGCGAGGAACATCAACCGAGGCTCCTGTCAGGGCGATACCTTCCATCGCCAATTTCGTATCGCCCACAGTGGTGGCGAGCGTGGCAAAATTCTGGAAGCGGTAGAATTGACCAGGGTGAAAACGCTCCACCGCCATCGGTGCATGCACGACCACTTCAATAATATTGGGTGTCAACCGCTCGATCTTATACACGGTGGCGCGTAATTGCCCATTCATTTCAGCAAAAAACTGCCCGGTGGACTTCGTGGATACCGGCGCTACGCGTCCGAGCATCCGGCTTACCACCGGATAACCCTGTTTTGCGCTGGACATGGCCTTAACCACATTACCCGAATAAGATGGATGCAGATCACCGAAGAAGCTGATGAAACGTCCATCTTCGCAGCGGCTCAGCAATACCATTGAGGTGTCCGGTTTGGGGTTTCCGCGAGGGGGGCTCACTGGGTCGCCGTTTTCATCGCAGGCAGCGAAATAACGACCATTCAGTTTGAAATGTTTCTCATCTTCTCTGGCGAGTACCGTGTTCGGCTGAGTTCCTGCCGCTACCAGAACGGCGCGAGCCGGTAATTCAGCTTGTCCGGTTTTTTTCCATGAACCCGTTTCATCCAGGATTTGTACCGAGAACTTCACAGACCTCGCATGTTCCCACTTGTCGGTTTCCACCCGTACAGGCGTAAGACCTTCGGCAAACCAGATGCCTTCCTCCAGCGCTTTCTCAACTTCCTCGTGATTGAGCGTATAAGAGGGGCTGTCGATGAGTCGTTTCCGGTAAGCAATGGTGGCGCCGCCCCACGATTGAAGCAATTCCAGTATACGCGGCGCCCGTCCTTCCCTTTCCGCTTCCTTGCGCTCCGCGCGAATGGCACGCGCGTGACTGAGAAACTCCTCGGCAATTTCCCGTTCTTCCTCATCCCATGCGCCACGAATGGCCGCTTCACCCTGCACGGCAGTAAGAATCTCATAACGGCGAAGAAATTTGTCCACTTGCACAGGGTAATAAGCAAGCGCTTCAGTTGCCGTATCGATGGCGGTCAGGCCTCCGCCGATCACTACCACGGGCAGGCGTAACTGCATATTGGCAACGGAATTAGTCTGTGCCGCGCCGGATAACTGCAGCGCCATCAGAAAATCAGATGCTGCGCGAACACCGCGCGCCAAACCGTTGGGCATATCGAGCACAGTGGGACGTCCGGCCCCTGCGGCCAGCGCCACATGATCGAATCCCATGGCCAAAGCGTCATCGGCGGTGAGTGTCCCGCCGAAGCGGACACCCCCGAAAAGCGCAAACTCTTCCCGCCTCTCCAGAAGCAACCGGATCAACTTCAGAAAATTTTTGTTCCAGCGTACGGTAATTCCATATTCGGCAACACCGCCAAAACCTCCAGGCATGCGCTCATCCAAATCTTCTTCGAGTTCGCCGGCATCACGGATGGCGCTGAATAGAACATGCTCTCCCTGGTCATTCACTCCCGAAAGCTCCGGTGCCAAAGGCTCAATCTTGAGACCGTCAACACCAACCACAGTATGACCGTCATTCATTAGATGATGCGCCAGCGTGTATCCGGCGGGTCCCATGCCCACTACCAGCACCTTCCGGCCTGTCGGCGCCTTCGGCACTGGCCGATGCAGGTTAAGCGGATTCCACCGGGTGAGCAGGCTATAAATTTCGAAACCCCAGGGCAATTCGAGTACATCCTTGAGTGTGCGCGTTTCCGCCTGAGGGATATCAACCGGCTCCTGTTTCTGGTAAATGCAGGACTTCATGCAATCGTTGCATATCCGGTGACCGGTACCGGCGCACATGGGATTGTCCACCACGATCATTGCCAGACCGCCGACGGCAAGTCCTTGAGTCTTTAACTTGTGAAACTCGGAAATACGCTCCTCCAGCGGACATCCCGCGAGCAGGACACCTAACTGGCTTTTTTTGAAAGATGGCGTTTCTTCCGGTGACTTCGGCTTCTCCTTTAATCCTTTTGAGCACGAATCCTTACCTTGCTCATGACACCAAATGCAGTAATTCGCCTCATCCAGGGCACCCACCAGATCGGTGCCCGGATCGGTGAGCGCGAAACCCTCCCGACGGCGTATATGATGAAGGCGATGAACGGTATAGCCGGCAGTGTTGTCGGCATCCGTTGACAAGAGGTGCAGATAATCGAGTTTGGCGGGAGCCTTGAATAATATTCCGTCCTGGTTACGCTCCCGTCCAGCCGTTGTTTTCAGCGCCCAGGCCGCATAGCGCAAAGCCGCCTGGAGCCGCTCTTCATTTGCGCTCTCATCCAGCAGCCACTCTGTGACCCTGGTTGCAAAAATCAGTTCGGAAAAAGGGGCTTCGAATTCAGCAGCCAGTTTTTCTTCCAGCGCAATCCCATCCACTGCGACCGCTTCCGTCTCGCTCACCTTGCTCATCGCCCGGCGCTGCACGAACTGCCTTTTACAGGAATAAAGCGGAGCCAACTGATGATGGCGGGCGGCAAGCGCACTGATTTCTTTCTCGATGCCAAATAATCTGGCAATGAAATCCTCCATCCATGGAGCGATCTCGATCAGCAGGGCTGATTCAGCTTTGCGATCCAGGCTATCGGGATTGCCGCGAGCAAGATCCAGACGGACGCGCAGTCCCGCTTCTCCCTCGTGCAGAAACTCGAGAAATGCATGATCCAGTCTTACCAGGCCGTCGCGGCGATACAGATCGGCAAAAACCATACCGAATCCAAGTACGGGAAAAACGGCAGGGGCCGGTTCAGAGTGAAGCACCGAGTGTAAACTTGTCATATTAAGGTCATCGATAGTATGAAGATGAATCAGAAAAAGGATAACAAACGTAATCGCTATTTCTTATTAGAGCGCATCCGTGGTTAAAGTTATATATCCCTATTCAATTTATGTTTTTCCCCGCCAAAAAATACAAAAGCGGCAATGCCGCCCTCTCCGCGTTGGCCGCCTTAGCCGCCGCGCCACTTCGCAACCCGAACAGTCTTACGCCGAATCACCAGAAAATGAGTTAAAAATTGCCGGATTAATTGATTGCCGGGCAGATCATGCCCGCCGCAACGGTATTGTTGTTGACTTCGTCAATAACAATAAAACTGCCGGTGGCATGGTTGCGCTGGTATTGATCGCACACCAGCGGCTGGTGCATTTTTAGCGCCACCCGCCCGATGTCATTCATTCTTAGGGTATCTGCCGCTTCATGATTTAGCGTATTGATATCCACGCGATAATCTATGCGTGTCACCAGCGCTTTTACGACCCGCGTAGTGTGCTTGACGAGATATTTTCGCCGTGGGTCGAGGCTCTGCTCTGACAACCAGCACAGCATCGCTTCAAACTCTTTTGTGACCTGAGGAATGTTTCCCTCGGTTTTTACCAGCATATCGCCGCGGGAAATATCCAGATGGTCTGTAATAGTCAGCGTTATCGACTGTGGTGCGACCGCATGATCGACCGCGCCATCGTACGTAACGATCTCCTTGATGCGGGAAGTCAGGCCGGAAGGAAGTACCTTCACGGCATCGCCGACACCAATAAAACCAGACTCGATCCGCCCCATGTACCCGCGAAAATCGTGCAACTCCTCCGTTTGCGGGCGGCACACCAACTGCACCGGAAACCGGAAATCTTCGAGATTGATGTCATGGTCGATGGGAACATTCTCCAGTAAATCCATCAGTGCCGTGCCCTCGTACCAGCCAAGTTTGCCCCCTCGCTCAACCACCATATCTCCGTTCAGGGCGGACATTGGAATGTAGGCGATATTATTCAGCTTGAGGCCAGCGGCAAAAGCGGCGAAATCCTCACAGATCCGCTCGAACACTTCGCGGGAATAGTCCACCAGATCCATCTTGTTGACCGCCACCACCAGATGAGGAATGCCAACCAGACTGGCCAGATAGGCATGGCGGCGCGACTGGGTGAGCACTCCTTTGCGTGCGTCAATCAGGATAATGGCCAGATTGGCGGTGGAAGCCCCCGTGACCATGTTACGCGTATATTGTTCGTGACCGGGGGTGTCGGCGATAATAAACTTGCGTTTAGGCGTTGCAAAGTAACGATAGGCCACATCGATGGTAATGCCCTGCTCACGCTCCGCTTGCAAGCCGTCGGTGAGCAGCGACAGATCGACACCCTCCATGCCGCGCCTGCGGGTCGTATGTGTGATGGCGCTCAGTTGATCTTCAAAAATGGATTTCGAATCGTGCAACAAACGCCCGATCAGCGTGCTCTTCCCATCGTCCACGCTACCGGCGGTGATGAAACGTAACAACTCGGTATGATCAAACGAAATATTTTCAACGGCTGACATTTACAACCCTTCCGGAAATTTTTTCACTGCGGAATTTCCCTGTTCTTGTGTGTCTCGGTTATCCCCATTATTTCGATAACGCTTTATAAATTCAGAATCCCAAGCAACCAAACATGGGGGCAATGTTTGTATTTTGACAATTTATAAAGTAGGGTTCAGAAATACCCTTCTTTTTTGCGCAGTTCCATGGATGCATCCGAAGTCTGATCATCCATGCGAGTGGCACCACGCTCGGTGATCCGGGTGATCGCGGTTTCCGCTATGATTTCGCCTACACTAACCGCGGTGGACTCCACCGGACAGGTGCAGCTCATATCTCCCACCGTGCGAAAGCGCACCATGATGTTTTCCGCTTGCTCTCCCTCCTGGACCTGAACCAGATGGGATACTGGTAACAGCCCGGTGCCACGTCTGATTACATCACGTGTATGGGCAAAATAAATATGCGGCACCTCCAGCTCCTCGCGGGCAATATATTCCCAGACATCCAGTTCGGTCCAGTTGCTGATGGGAAACACACGAATATTTTCTCCCGGATGCACGCGGGTATTGTAGATGTCCCATAGTTCGGGGCGCTGATTCTTCGGATCCCACTGACCGAATTCGTCGCGGAAGGAAAATATACGTTCCTTGGCCCGCGCTTTCTCTTCATCGCGGCGTGCGCCGCCGATACAGGCATCAAAATGGAATTCAGCAATGGCATCCAGCAGTGTCACCGACTGAAACGCGTTACGGCTCTGATTTTCAGAACGGAGAACCACTCTCCCCTGCCGGATAGAGTCCTCCATGCTGCGCACGATCAACCGCTCACCCAGTTGCTGGGCTCGACGGTCGCGGAATTCGATCACTTCCGGGAAATTATGACCGGTGTCGATATGCAGCAACGGAAACGGAAAGCGCCCTGGACGAAAGGCTTTTTCCGCCAATCGCAGCAGCACGATGGAGTCCTTCCCACCCGAAAACAGGAGCGCCGGATTGGTACATTCGGCTGCCACTTCCCGCAGGATATGGATCGCTTCACTTTCCAGCGCATCCAGATGGCCCAATTGCCTTGCAATACGTCGTTTAGAGGCTACCGGTTCACTCTTCATCACAGAACCCGGAGCGGGGGTAATAAATTCTTGCACATTACTCAAGGTATTCATCGCTCAATCCTGACAGTTCTCACGAAGTACGGGGCTTTATCAAAACCTGGTCGTGCACTTTCTTTTCCGCGCTCTGAGCTTGATCCGGAGCAGCCAGGTCCGCCGCCGAACCAGAAACTACTGTGACTGCTACAGCCTTACGCCGCTTGTCCGGGTGCAAACCGCACTCTTTGATTTCGGGATTCTCCCACCACCAGCGTCCGGCACGAACATCCTCGCCGGGGGTAATGGCACGCGTACAGGGTGCGCAGCCGATGCTTGTGTACCCCTTGTCATGCAGTGCGTTATAGGGGACATCGAATTGTTTGAGATAAGCCCACACGTCGGACAGAGTCCAATCCAGCAGCGGACTTATTTTTTGTAAGCCGTTGTCAGCGTCAAACTCCGATTCAGTCAGATCCTCTCTGGTTGGCGCCTGATCGCGACGCAGACCAGTGATCCACGCATGCTTTCCGCGCAAGGCACGTTTCAGCGGTTCCACCTTGCGGATATGGCAGCATGTTTTGCGTAAATCCAAGCTGTCATAGAACCCGTTGGGACCATGCTGCGCAACGTATGCTTCCACGGCGGCAGACTCGGGAAAATATACTGGAACACGAATGCCATAGCGCTCCGCCACCTCTCTCATCAGGCTATAGGTTTCTTCCGGCAGGCGACCGGTATCGAGTGTAAACATTTCAATGCCGGGATAATACCGGGCAATGATATCCGTCAACACCATATCCTCGGCACCGAAACTGTTAGCGAAGACGGTCGGAGCATAGTCTGTCTGCACCGTATCCAACAGTGCCCGCACATCAGCAATCTTTTGATCCAGGCTCATGGTATCGTCGATAACACGCATCAAAATTTACTACAATATGGCCGATGGTTGTGTCTGCTGAAAGGGCAATGATTTGGCCGAGACTTTCAGCGGCAGCGCACCGGTCAGATCCAACTGACGGTCAAAGCCGAGACAGAATTCCGCCACCTCCATCGTCCACGCATCCAGTTCGGAAAACCATTCGGTCAGTTGAACGTCATTCAACTCTTCGGCTGGACGCGCGAAATCCTCCGCGAATTTAGCCAACTGGCTGGATAAACGCGGTTTGGTAGGCAACACCCGGCGCAGCTCCTCCGCCTGCTCGATCAGATCGCCGTGCTTCTGACCACTGAGCAGTTCCGTCACACCCTGGCCGATCAATCGGGCGATCTCCTCGGCACACTTAATCGAATCTTCGAATTTTCGCTGAAACTTTAGCGCATCCCGATAATTTCGCTCGTGAGCCGCTTCGAAAAAACTTGAACCGATCTTCACCTGACTCACTCCCGCGCACTCGCCGCCGCCCAGTTGCAACACCTTGAAGTCACCATCCTTGCCATGATCGCGCAAGACCGATTCCAATTCCTCCGGCTTTACTTCCCCCAGATCCGCGAGCAGATCGGTGAAATAGACCTTGCCCACACGCCTGGTCCAGGAAAAGAACGTTTCATTCCCCTCACGATTGGACGCATAAGCCGATTTCACGCGTTCCACCGCCGTCTCGACACGTGCCGAAGGGATCGATGGGCCTTTGATCGCCAGCGCTCCGCGCGCCATGCCATCGCCGCCGAAATACATCTGATAATGCGGCACAAGCTTGCCATGCATGCGCTTACCTTCACCATAAATGCCGATGTCGCCGGTCTCGGGCTGGGCACAGCCATTATGACACCCTGAAACACGAATTTTCAGATCATGCTTGCCACCGCTCAGTTTGGGTCCGACGATCGTGCTTGAAGTTATCCCTAAACGGCAAGTTGAAGTACCGGGACAAGCCACCACATCATCACCCGCCTGGGGCTCACCCAGACCCACCGCAGCCAGCGCGGCGCGCAGGGACCCGATACTGGCTTCCAGCACATTTGGCAGAAACATGTTCTGATCCTGCGTTGCACGAACTTCATGCAACTCATGAGTCTCGGCAATATGGGCAAGACCGCGCAATTGCACCACGTTTAAATTACCCATCGGCACGCTGATCGGAAATACGTGATAACCAGGTTGTTTTTGCGCGAACACATGACGCGGCGCACCAATACCGGGGACTTCGCTGTCAGCGCCACCGCTCCATTCGCCCGTGGGATAATCCTGCGTTGCCAGTGCCGTTTTAGTGCGGGCCAGTTCTTCGCGATACTTCTCGATAAAGCCTTCGGGGCCGAATTTATCAACCAGAAACTTAATCCGTGCTTTGGCACGCTTAATACGATCGGAATAGCGATTGTGCAATGAAATTACAGCCTCCATCACAAGCAGCAAATCCTTCTCCTCAATGAATTCTTCAACGACGATAGCCTCGTGCGGCTTATGTCCGAGACCACCTCCGGCCAGAACCTTGAAACCAAAGCGGTCGCCGTTGCGTACCGCGACGATTCCCATATCGTGCATCATGCCCTGGGCGCAATCGGATTCACAGGCCGAGAAGCTGATCTTGAATTTGCGCGGCATCTGCTGGGTCAACGGATTGCGCAAAAAATGCTGGACCGCCCCGTCGAGATGCTTCGTGACGTCGACATGCTGACGAGGACATACGCCAGATAGCGGACAGGCGGTGACATTGCGTATCGTGTTGCCACAGGCCTCGCGCGTCGTCAATCCGGCTGTGGCCAGGTGGCGAAGCACCGCCGGCGTATGCTCCAGCGGTACGTAATGCATCTGGATATCCTGACGCGTGGTGATATGCACGACATCGTGACGCGCATATTTCTCCAGCACATCGGCGATCACGCTCAATTGCGGGGCGCTCACACGCCCTCCCGGAAGCTTGATGCGCACCATATTGACACCTTCCTGCCGCTGGCCATAAATCCCCATTTGCAGACGGGCAGCGGTAAAACGATCAGCATCCATGCGCAGTCCTTGATAGTCCTGCAGCGCCTGATCAAACGAATTTATTTCCTCATCGTTAGCAAGGTAATTCAAGTGACTCATCTGAAATCTCCACAATTTATGGTCATATCATCTTGACGCCAGTGGCAAGACAGATCGCCGATAACGATTACAATATACTGATCCGGCATTGGCCGCGCCCAATTCGGGACCGGACTGCCAGGCAAGACAGAATTCGCCATTTTTGTTTAAACATAACCCGGCACTATGACTTCCGCCCCCGCCCACCCGCCATCGACGCGGCGGATAACCTGATATATTGCCTCGAAAACGCCATAATAGCAACGGACATATATATCACGAAAGAATATTATGTTAGATTATTATAACCTAACGTTATTTAGAGCAGAAAATTATGAAATTGCAACAATTGCGCTATTTATGCGAAGTTGCCAATCAGGGCCTGAATTTGTCCAAGGCCGCAGAAATGCTTCACACCTCGCAACCGGGAATCAGCAAACAGATTCGTCTCCTGGAAAACGAGCTTGAAGTGGATATCTTCGTACGCAACGGCAAACGTGTGGTTAAAGTTACAACACCGGGACGAGCCATCCTGGAAATTGCCGAAAGAATGCTAAGAGACGCAAAAAATCTGAAACAGGTCGGCCAGGAGTTCGCTAACGAAGCCACCGGTTCTCTTACTATCGCTACGACCCATACTCAGGCGCGATATGCGCTACCCGCCGCGATCAAGCATTTTACCGCACGCTACCCAAAGGTGAAATTAATTTTGCGCCAGGGCAATCCGACCCAGATATCGGAATTGGTTACCTCGGGAGAAGCAGACATCGCGATCGCCACCGAGGCTATCGAGTTGTTTGAGGAACTGGTAATGCTGCCGTGCTACCAGTGGAACCGTTGCATCATCGTCGCACCCAGGCATCCGCTGCTTAAACTTGAAAAATTGACGCTGGAAGCTATCGCTCAATATCCGATCATTACTTACGATTTTGCTTTCACCGGCCGATCGAAGATCAATCAGGCATTTGACGCAAAAGGTCTGATTCCCAACGTAGTGCTTACAGCCATAGACGCCGATGTAATCAAAACGTATGTGGAATTGGGATTAGGCGTCGGCATCCTGGCGCAAATGGCATTTGAGCCAAAACGTGACAAACATCTCCGATCCATCGATGCAAGCCATTTATTCGAGCCAAGTACCACTCGCATTGGCATCAGCCGCAATAGTTACTTGAGAGGATATGTTTATGATTTCATAGAAATTTTTGCGCCACACCTTAACCATGCCGTAGTCAAGGCCGCAATGAAAGAACATTCATGAAGTGACAGCATTCCAGAAGCCATCGGTATAATTCAGGCGATCACCAACGAGGTGATCGCCATGCCTGTTATTTTTTGCGCACAGTATAAGGTAACCAAGTCAGTGAGCACCCGATTATACGGCAAGGCGGATGGGGCGGTGCTTTGCCGGCGCCGCGCCAGCTCGGGAATTATTCAGAGGTTCCCTCGGTACTTCAGGGCAGTATAATGGCTGTATATCTTTGCTCCATTCCGCCATGAACTCGATCAAGCTTCTTCCCGACCTGCTTATCAGCCAGATTTCCGCCGGAGAGGTAGTAGGACGGCCAGCCTCGGCACTCAAGGAGCTGCTGGAGAATAGCGTGGATGCGGGAGCAACGGACATAACCGTGCAACTTTTCCAGGGCGGGATCAAACTGATCCGTGTCGCGGATAATGGAATCGGAATTTCCCGGAATGACCTGCCGCTTGCGCTTGCCCGCCATGCGACCAGCAAGATCAATACATTGGACGATTTGCAGAAAGTAGCAAGCCTGGGCTTCCGCGGTGAAGCATTGGCAAGTATCGCGGCAGTTTCGCACTTGACACTGGCAAGTCGCGGGGCGGAGGAGAAACACGCCTGGCGGATACAAACAAAAGGCGGCCATCTATCACAGCCTGAGCCCGCCGCCCTTGCCTCGGGCACCACGGTGGAAATGCATGACCTCTATTTCAACACCCCGGCACGGCGTAAATTTTTGAAGACCGAAGCCACTGAATACGCCCATTGCGAAGAAGTATTCAAGCGGATTGCGTTGTCGCGCGCTGACATCGGCTTCACACTGCAACACAACGGAACCGTACGCAGGCACTTGCGTCCGGCGGATGCAAGACTTCGCATCACGGCGATACTGGGAGAAGAATTCGCCCAAACCTCGGTGTTCGTCGACGAACAAGCGGCGGATTTACGGCTGTGGGGTGCATCAGCGTTGCCCCACTACTCACGATCATCCCGCGATAACCAGTATTTTTTCGTCAATGGCCGTTTCGTACGCGACAAACTGATTGCTCATGCGCTACGCGAAGCCTATCGCGATATCCTCCATTCAGATCGGCATCCGGCTTTTGCGCTATTCCTGGAGATGAGTGCCGATGGCGTGGATGTGAATGTGCACCCCACTAAAACCGAAGTTAAATTCCGTGATTCGCGCGCACTGCATCAGTTCATTTTTCATACGCTCAACAAAGCCCTGGCATCGCCGCAATCAGTGTCCCCGGCCTCCGTATCCCCAGCCCGGGATCAGGAACCGGGGAACCGAAGCCGGGCGGTGGTTGCCCCATTCTCCGCCTATCCGCGGCAACGTGTCATGCCGCTTGCGTCACAGGCAATGCCAATTGCGCCGCCTGCGCCGCCCGCAATAGCAGCCCAATCGCAAGCGTTTTATCAGACCTTGTTTGGCACCGGCACGGAATCATCGGATGGTTCGATCACAGCCGCGATCGTTGAGGAGAAGCAGGAGATTCCGCCACTGGGATTCGCCTTGGGACAACTCCTCGGCATTTATATTCTGTCGCAGAATGATCGGGGCTTATTGATCGTGGATATGCATGCGGCGCACGAGCGAATATTATATGAAAAACTCAAATTGGCGCTCGATAACCACAAACTCTCGATGCAGCCCTTGCTGATCCCCGCAATATTCCAGGCGGATAACCTGGATATCGCCACAGTTGAGGAAAACAGCGCCGTCTTGTGTGAACTTGGGTTTGAAATCTCGGTGTTTTCACCCACCACGCTGGTGGTACGGGCAGTGCCGGCCACGCTCAAAGATGCGGACGTGGTAAAACTGGCGCACGACGTATTAAGCGAGATCCGCGAATTCGGCGCCAGTCAGGCATTGACGAGCAGGCGTAACGAACTTCTCTCGACCATGGCCTGCCATGGCGCGGTTCGCGCCAATCGCATGCTGACTATTCCGGAAATGAACGCACTGTTACGTGAAATGGAAGCCACAGCACGCTCCGGCCAATGCAATCACGGCAGGCCAACGTGGTTCGAAATCAGTCTTGCCGATCTCGACAAAATGTTCATGCGAGGCCGATGAAAACCGGACTCCTGGGTGGTCTTTCGCCAAGAAATTTTCTACGCGATTACTGGCAGAAGAAACCCTTGCTGGTGCGTGGCGCCCTGCCCGGCTTTCCGGGGTTGCTGACTCGCGGCGATCTTATTGAACTCGCCTGCCGGGACGATGCGCAATCGCGGCTGATCACACAGAAGAATGGCAAGTGGCAGATCCGGCACGGTCCTTTCGCACTTCGATCTTTTTCACGCCTGCCAAAGAAACAATGGACGCTGCTGGTACAGGATGTCAATCACTTCCTTCCCGCAGCCCGAGAACTGCTGCTTAAATTCAATTTTATCCCCCACTCACGGCTCGACGACCTGATGGTCAGCTACGCACCCCGCGAGGGTGGAGTCGGGCCTCATTTTGATTCATACGACGTTTTCTTACTGCAGGGGATGGGGCGCAGGGTTTGGCAGATATCCGCCCAGCGGGACAAGGGGTTGGTTGAGGATGCGCCGGTAAAAATCCTGCGTGATTTCAGAGCGGAACAAGAGTGGGTGCTGGAACCGGGTGATATGCTGTATCTACCTCCCGGTTACGCTCATAACGGCGTAGCAAAAGACAACTGCATGACCTATTCGATAGGCTTTCGCGCACCCAGCTACCAGGAACTTGCTACCCAGTTCCTCGTTTACCTGCAGGATCATGCCGCGTTTGAAGGCATGTATCGTGACCCCGATATCGCCTTGCAATCCCATCCGGGACGCATTGATTCGGCCATGGTGGATCAAGCTGGCGCGGCACTCGATAAAATCAAATGGAGCCGCGCGGATATAGAACGTTTTATCGGGACCTATCTCACCGAGCCCAAACCCTACATTTTTTTTACGCCGCCACCGCATCCCCTGACCGAGAAAAAATTTGTTTATCAGATTAACGAAAACGGATTACAACTGGGTCTAAAAAGTCGTATGCTGTACAGGAAGAAAACTATTTTTCTGAATGGGGATGCGTATACAGTCGGAGCTACCGCCCGCCGGTCATTGAAAACACTCGCTGATCGCCTTATATTGCCGACAGCGAAGCATTTTAACGACGAGGCTCTTGCACTGTGCTATCAATGGTATCTCTATGGTTATATTGAAATAGCAAGCTAATCCGCCGGGATTGATGCATAATTTTGCCGTCGACTTGTGCTCACTCCGGCGGCTGGCAATTCAGCCGGCAAATAGACCGCCTTGCGGCCCGTGAGATAAAAATGATCAACTACCGTTTTGACGATTTGCCGAAAGCCTTACCCCTTGGCCATTACCACTATTACTTATGGCTCTGGGATGGACCATAAAGACTGGACAACATATCTTAATTCTGCTATTAAGATAGTGGTCTTCTCAGATTTGAATGGCCGAAATGTTTTGATAATTTACCCGTGACTGTTATAAACCATATAAAGGAGATTAAAAAAATGAAGTACTCGCTCCTCGCCGCCGCCCTGGTACTAATATTAACCGGATGTGACCAATTGAGACAGAAAGAACCCGGAGAAGGGAAGCCGGGGCAATATCCCCCGAGCCTCTGGGAGAAACGTGAAGGACAGGTAAGTGATGCGGACATTGAAGCAGCGCAAAAGGCTGAAGCTGCCGCCGCAGCAGCAGAGGCAAAGAAAAATGAACCCCCGAAATAATGGGCTCGGATATTTATAAAAATAAGCGAGCGTTAAATAAGCCAGCATTAAGAAAGGCCGTCCTCCGGGGCGGCTTTTTTTGTTGAGGACTGCTTGCAGAGGAAGGAAATCAAATCGGCTTGCGGTTTCGGGTTTGAATGACCACGAAGCTTTTGTTATACTATGGTTCCCTGTAATGAACTATAGGATAATCGAATAATGAAATACTCGTTCCTCGCTGTTGTTCTGGCGGCGTTAACATTGACCGCTTGTGATGGTAAAAAGCATCCTATGGACAAGCCTCCTCCCTCTGCCGCGATCGAACGCGAATCAGCCCCGAATTTTGACGAACTTGATAAACCGGCGACTGATACGGCCGGCGGCGCTAATACCAACGTCAAAAAACAGGAACCCGGCAAGTAATGGATAATAAAGAGCCGTTCGTCCGGAAGGGCTCTTTATTGCTCGAAATAAGACCAAATAAGCGGACGCAATAATCAGCTGTGCAAATTCGCGTAATCCGGGTATTTTTGTTATATACTATGGTTCGTCGCACCTATTTTAATATTTTACTTAAGGAAGCCTGATAATGAAACTTTCACTCCTCGCCGCTGCTTTAGTGGCCCTGACTTTGACAGCATGTGATAGACCCAAACAAGCGTTGCCAGAAAATTCAACAAGCTATGGAACCAGAACGGAAGAAGGAACCACGATGGATCAAGAACGTGCCGCTGCCGGTACTCCGAAAGAAGAAAAAGCTGCTGCTG
>JBKJYB010000006.1:0-2511 GCA_046716045.1 Nitrosospira sp. | reverse complement strand
GCCGCAATCAATTTATTGCCGACAACGAGCATGCGATAGTCGTGACCTGGAATACAACGCTCCACCAGCACTTCGCCGCTGATTTCCGCCGCTATCGCGTAAGCCGCTTCCACCTGCTCCCGGCTGGTAAGATTCACGCCTACGCCCTTTCCCTGATTGCCATCCTGCGGCTTGACGACCACCGGCCCGCTGATTTCACAAGCGGCAGCCCAGGCATCCTCCGCATTCGCCACCGGCCGGCCTGATGGAACAGGAATGCCGGCAGCGCTGAGCAGCGTTCGGGTCAATTCCTTATCCTGCGCGATCGACTCAGCCACAGCCCCCGTAAGGCCGGTTTCAGCGGCCTGGATACGCCGCTGCTTACTGCCCCAGCCAAATTGCACCATACTCCCGTCAGTCAGGCGGCGAAAGGGGATACCGCGTGCAACAGCGGCACTGACAATCGCACCCGTGCTCGGCCCAAGGCGTATTTCTTCGTTCAGTGCGCGCAAACGGCCCACCGCATCGGCCAAATCGAAGGCTATATCCTCGGCCGCCGCGCGGCACAGGGCTTGTGAAAGTTCGGTGGCAAGCCTGCCCACCGCTTCTTCACTGTACTCAACAACAACCTGATAAATACCGGTTTCCAGCGTTTCAATGGTATGGCTAAAGGTCACCGGGCACCCAGCTTGCACTTGCAGATCAAGCGTGGCGCGTTCGAACGCGTGCGCCATGGTCAAAGCGCTATGATGATAGGCCGGCCGGAGCAGATCGACTTCCGGAAATCGCTCTCGCAGCCGATCCAGAAAACGCGGCAATCCGCCGGGATGGCGCTCGGCTTCGCTGCAGGAAACGACAGCTTCTATGGCCGTATGACGGCTCCACAAATTGGGGCCACGCAATGCGCGAATACGTGAGACTTTCATTAACAGCTCTCCTGTTTTATTCATTCGGAAGTATTGATTCCGCAGTAAGTGTTTCTCTGTCTTGAATGCCAGAGAAATTCTCAATTCCGTTACGTATGAGAGCAGGCGCGATACCAAGCGCCCACGCAGCGCCCACCGCCGCCAGAACATTCTCGACTTCCAGCGTCGCATGCCCTCCTTGCGTGACCGGCACGTCAGCCAGCTTGGCCAGTGTTATTTCACTGGAGCCTGTAACAAGCAGAATGTTTCCGTCACGAGCGATCACGGCCCGGTTGCTCTGTACGCCCCCCACACTCTCCGTGCCACTTGTGCGATGCGCGTTGATGACTGGCAACTCAGGGTCAAGACTGAAGTAAATAACCTCGCCATTACACAGCGCAGCCATCTCGACAAGCATCGGCTCCCTGGCGTTAAGTACCGCTGCGCCTGCCGGCAGCACTACGTCCACCTGAGTGCGCAGAACATCGTAGACCTGTTTCGGTGTCTCGATATCGTAGCGGCCATAATGCCGGCTTACGTCAACATTGGTAACGATGCCGGCTTGACACCAATCGTAGGCCAGACCCTCACTCAAAATACTGTCGCCGCTGTTCTCAAAAACCGCCGCTTCAATCGAGCGATTCATCAGAATATTGTTGACTGACTTCCAGTTGGCGTGATTACCCTTATAAACCTGCCTCGGGCCGAGATAAAATCCGTCGCCGCAAGCAAGCCCCGTATGCTGGCCTGTGAGCGCAAGCAAATGTGCGACAAGGTGCGCTACGGTGGTTTTACCGTAACTGCCGGTGATCCCCACGACAGGAATACGACCATCGTTATTGTCCGGAAAGAGATGATCGACGATGGCTTTGCCAACCGGGCGGGGGGTGCCCACGGCGGGTTTAATGTGCATCAACAGACCGGGGCCGGCATTGACTTCGACAATGGCCCCACCCTGCTCGGTGAGGGGTCGCGTGATATCTCTGGCAACAAGATCAATGCCGGCAATATCCAGTCCAACAATACGGGCTGCGAGTGAGGCGGCCGCGGCAATACTCGAATGCACTTCGTCAGTGACGTCGAAAGCATGATTGCCGTTACGCTGAATCAGGACTTCGAGTCCAGCCGGCGGTATCGAGTTGACGGTAAAGCCCTGACGGGCAATCTCCATTACGGTTACGCCATCTATGCTGATCAGGTTGAGCGGATGATCTTCGGTCGCCCCACGGCGCGGATCGGAATTGATCTGATGAGCGATCAACTCGCTGATGGTTGACTTGCCATCGCCGGTAACCGATACCGAGTCGCCCCGGTTCGCGGCGACGAGCCGGCCGCCAACGACCAGCAAACGATGTTCGGTGCCCGGAACATAGCGTTCAACCAAAACGCCGCTACCTTGTGCCAATGCGGCGTGATAGGCCGGCTCGATCTCTTCGCGCGTAGTCAGCTCAATGAAAACACCGCGTCCATGGTTCCCGTCGCAGGGTTTGATGACGACCGGCAAACCGATATCCTGTGCCGCCTCCCAGGCATCTTCGCCGCTATTGACAATGCGGCCTTCGGGAACAGGGACTCCGCAGGATCGGAGTAACACCTTGGTCAGATCCTTGTCGCGCGAGATGCTTTC
>JBKJYB010000005.1:0-2574 GCA_046716045.1 Nitrosospira sp. | reverse complement strand
GTCCATAAACAGCACCGCAAGTTGCGTGCCTTGACGACGGGCCAACTCAACGGCCTGGCTAAGCCGGTCTTGCAGGAGCATGCGATTAGGTAAACCGGTAAGAGCATCGTGATGGGCCAAATGATGCAGCTGGGCTTTAGTCGTTTCGACTTCCTCCGCCAGCTTGTGTGCTTCAATTACAGAAACGATCAGCTCTGAATTCGCTTGCTGCATCATGCTCACGTGATCGCCGAAGGCCGCCTGTCCCGTATCACCCTTATCTGCCGCGTGAATTATCCGCTCGCGCACCGTGGCTGCCCCTTCGCGCGCATGGACTTCTACTTCCCGAGCCTGCGTCGCACGCTCGCGCAGATGGGCAGCATCTTCACGCAAGTCGGCAGCCTTTTCACGCAAATGCGCGGCATCTTCCCGTGCAGTGGCCGATTTCTCCCGGCCTAGAACAGCCGCTTCATTGTCAACGACAGCGTTTTCCCGGTGTGTAATATCTTTTTCCTGTAAAGCTGGCAAGCCATCTTCGTGCTGGCCTGACGAGACCGGTTGACCGCAGTTATCGATATCAGGGGCGCCGTCATTGTCATTTTTGTTCATTTTGGCCTTCATCACCCGGTACTTTAGCTATAGCTGACCGTGGGCCGGCCCGACATGATTCCGTTATATCCGGATAAGGTCTTACCAATAACGATGCCCTCGTCTGTAATGTCAAACAGTCGAATGTCCTTGCTATGGTTACTGCCACGGACTTTAACGACCGAGACGACGCGTTTGAACTGGCTCTCGATTTCGATATAGCGTTGCACGACAATTGCGTCAGCGAGAAAAGCACTCCCAAATGGACTAAAGCGCAAATCGGTGTAGCGGTCTTCCAGTTCCGAGGTCATTAATACGGTCACGCCCATGCCGGTCAACTCGGCAACCATCCTATACAGCGATCCCCGAAAATCTTCGCTGAACTCGGGTGCGAGTGCCAGAGCAAATCCAGATAAAGAGTCAATCACGACACGCTTTGCCTGCATTTGCTTGATCATTTTGATCATATCGTTCAAGGCTTGATCAATGGACAGATCCAGGGATCGCGTGTCGATCCCTCCCACTTGCCCAGCGTTGACCAGCGCAGACAGCTTGGTGTTCAGCAGTTGGCTGGGGCTCTTCTCAAACGCCGCAATGACCCCTGGTTCACCCCTGCGTGCACCTTCGGCGAGAAATTCCGTCGCCAATATGGTTTTCCCGGAACCGGATGGTCCCACCACGAGTAGCGAATATCCCTCCGGCAAGCCGCCGCCCAGCATTTCATCCAGGCCAGGCGTTCCCATCGGAACGCGTTCCTCTCGAGCGCCTACCTTGGCTTCTGACTCAGTCGCTACGCCCTGTTTGATAATCGCACGCGGGAAAACCTGAACGCCCTCTTCATTAATACGGAACGTATGAAAACCTGTGGCCTGGGATTGGCCCCGCATTTTTACCACCTGCATCTTGCGCACCATGGAATTGCGTTGCAAATTTTGCGAAAGCGACAGGATGCCATCCGCCACGGTAAAGACGGGACAGGATTCCGACTCCGATGTTGGCGACAGGTATTCCCCGATCAGGAAAGTTGTTGCCTGCCAGCTCGTCATTTGCATACCCAATCGCTGGACGAACCGGTGCAGTTCGGACTCGCCTTGTTCCCCGCGCCTCGCTGACCGTGCGACGGATTGAAACGAATCAACAAATACAAGGCTGGGGGAAAAGCCTTTCACTTCTTCATCGATGCGTGACATTACGCGATCGAAATTTCCATCCATGAGGTCGGCAGACAGGTTGACGTAGCGGATCGATTCATTAATTTTATTTGAATCAAAAAACGGAAATTGCTGTTGATAACGAAGCATCTTCAGAGCGGGCTCACCCAGTACCGTGAAAAACAGGGCTCGATTATTCGAATTTGCCAGCGAGAACATGATCTGATGAGCGAGCGTGGTTTTTCCGCTTCCCGGCGAGCCGGCAATCAGGTTAAAGGAGAATTCCGGCAGACCGCCGCCCAACAGATTGTCCAGACCGGGGACGCCGGTTGCCAGGCGGTGTATGCTTAGTTTTTCACTCATTCTTGAACTCCCTTGCCACTACTATTTGAAATATCGATACCCCAAGCCAAACCTAAAATACGGGTGGTTAGCTGCTCGCCAATTAATGAGGCCAGAATGTCGGTGAAAGTGACCAATAGCAGACTGTTTGCTTCGCTGGCTTGCGCGGGTGGTTGTCCTTCAAGGTTCGTTCCGAGTCCTGCAAACCGGTGATCAGCCTGTGGCGCCTGTGGATTGGGCGCGAGACAAGGGAATTTCGACTGGCTCAGGAATAGGCTTCTCGCGTAAAGGGAATTGAAACCATCTTCCCCGACGATCGAAATGATCTGGGTCGCCAACTGCTCCCATGCGTGAATCGCTGCATCCGCAACTTCTCCCGTAGGCTGTGCCATGAGATTTTTAATTATTTGATGGCGCAACAGGCCGCTAGTTTCCATGAAAATATACCGATAGTCTTCGGGGATGCGCTGTCATTACATCCGGTGCTTGGTCGGAGATGATAACAGACGACACG
>JBKJYB010000004.1:0-2765 GCA_046716045.1 Nitrosospira sp. | reverse complement strand
TACCATGGGGAACTTCGCATGTTCTGGATTTCCGCCGTACTCACCGTGCCGCTTATGCTGCAGATGGGACCCATGTTATGGGGCGAACACGTGGAACTCCTGCCACGATGGCTGCAATGGCTGCTCGCAACTCCGGTACAGTTTTGGGTGGGCAAGCGCTTCTATATCGCCGCATGGCATGCGTTGCGCGGAGGTGGCGCCAACATGGATGTGCTGGTCGCCCTGGGTACCAGCATGGCATACCTTTTCAGCGCGGTGGTCACGTTGCTGGCGCTGAATCAGCATGTCTATTTTGAGGCAAGCGCGGCTATTATCACCTTGGTGCTGTTGGGCAAGCTGATGGAAGCCCGCGCCAAGGGTAAAACGTCGGCGGCCATTGAAGCACTCATCAAACTGCAACCAAAAACCGCCCGGGTGGAGCGCGACGGCGCGATTGTCGAAGTCGACGCAAGCTCGCTCAAGGCCGGCGATATTTTTATCGTGCGCCCAGGCGAGAATCTGCCGGTGGATGGCGTTGTCATCGAAGGCGCCTCCAATGTGAATGAGGCGATGCTGACCGGCGAAAGCCTGCCTGTCGCAAAACAGGCGGGAGCCAAAGTCTATGCGGCCACCATGAACCAGCAGGGTCTGCTCAAATGCCGCGCCACCAGCATTGGCGCTCATACCCAGCTTGCGGCCATCATTCGTCTGGTGGAGGAAGCGCAGGGTTCCAAGGCGCCGATCCAGCGATTGGCTGACGTCATTTCGGGCATATTTGTGCCGGTGGTGGTGATCATCAGTACCCTGACGCTAATCTTTACATGGTGGCTGGCGGGCGAATTCGTTCCGGCACTCGTCAACGCCGTGGCGGTACTGGTCATCGCCTGTCCCTGCGCATTGGGACTGGCGACACCCACCGCAATCATGGTCGGGGCGGGACGCGGCGCCCAAGCCGGCGTGCTGGTGAAAAATGCCGCCGCATTGGAGCATGCGGAGAAAATTCAGATTCTGATCGTGGACAAAACCGGCACGCTCACAGAAGGCAAACCGGCAGTCACGGATATTGTTCCCGCGGGACAGATCACGGAGCACGCACTGATGCAAGCCGCTTCAACACTGGAGCAAGGCTCGGAACATCCACTTGCAAAAGCAGTGATGGAACGTGCGGTCAGCATGAATATCCGGCCTCGGACAGTAAGCGATTTTACCGCCATCGCCGGCAGCGGAATCACCGCCCGCATTGATGGCGTTGACTATATTCTCGGCTCGCCCAGATTTCTGTGGGAACATGGTGCTCTGACGGATGATGATTCAATAACGGTTCTCCAGGCCGAGGGCAAAACCGTCATCGGTGTGGCCGCGGCATCCAAAGGTACCTTTGAAACGCTTGGTTATCTCGCCATTGCCGACCGGTTGCGAAGCACTTCCGCACAAGCGGTAAAACGGCTGCAATCGATGGGTATCGAAGTCATCATGTTGACCGGCGATAACCCCGCGACCGCCGCCGCCATTGCCAAGCAGGCGGGCATTACCGCTTATCGCGCCGAAGTGCTGCCGCAGGACAAAGCCGCCGAAGTGAAAAAAATGAAGGCGAGCGGTAAATTCATAGGCATGGTGGGCGACGGTATTAACGATGCGCCGGCGCTGGCCGCGGCCGACGTGAGCTTCGCTATCGGCGCTGGCTCCGACGTGGCGATTGAAGCCGCTGACATTACCCTCATGCGTGACGACTTGATGAGCGTGGCCGACGCCATCTCGCTCTCGCGTGCAACGCTGGGAAAAATCCGCCAGAATCTTTTCTTCGCCTTCATCTATAACGTGCTGGGCATACCACTGGCGGCGATAGGAATGCTTAATCCCGTAATCGCGGGCGCGGCAATGGCAATGAGCTCGGTATCGGTGGTCAGCAATTCATTGCTGCTGAAACGGTGGCGGGCAGGTGCTTAACCCTGAATATGTCCGTCACGAAGCGCGTTGCCGGCAAACCAGGGGATTGATTTCGGAAATTCACTCATTAACTTAACTGAAAGGAGTCATTGAAATGGAAACAGAAATCGTAAAAATCAAGGGCATGACCTGCATGGGCTGCGCTAACAGTGTGAAGAACTTGCTGGAGAAGATACCTGGAGTAGATAACGCGGATGTCTCGCTGGAACAAAAACAGGCCACAGTCCGGTACAACGCCACCACAACCGACGTGAATCAGTTCAAGAACGCTATCGAGGATGCCGGTTTTGAAATCGTCAACTAGCAAGCAATCATGCCATGCGCCGCAGACAGTGGTGCAGCCGGACAAGGAAGCCCTGATAAAGCGCCTCAACCGCATTGAGGGGCAGGTACGCGGTGTCAATAAAATGATCGTGGAAGATCGTTACTGCGTTGACATCCTGAATCAGGTCTCCGCGCTTCAATCCGCGCTTGATGCCGTTGCCATGCTGCTATTGGAGAACCATACCCATGGCTGCATGCAGGGTGCCATCAAGTCGGGTAAAGGCGATGAGGCAATTGATGAACTGATGGCGGTGGTGCGGAAATTCGCGCGCTAGTCCTGGCTATCCATGAGAAGAGATTCGGTATTTCCTCAGGCTCGCACGCGCCGCGTAACGACGGACCGGTAGAGAACATGATGAAACGGCTTGTACTAATCGCCTTCTGGTTTTTTACCGGACCCGCCGCTGCCGCCAGCATACCCCCGGTTGACGCACCCGACACGATGGCGGAGCGGGTAAAAGCCTGCATTGCCTGCCACGGTCTTGAGGACAAGGAGGGACGCGATGCGTATTATC
>JBKJYB010000003.1:0-7746 GCA_046716045.1 Nitrosospira sp. | reverse complement strand
TGCGCGCTTGTCTCGCCACGCTCCGCATGGCTGCGATAAGCCGACGCTTCTCCCTGATAAGCAAATCCTTCCGCCAGGCAGCGTCCGAGGCGGCGGATCGGCTCATCGGCGTAGTCCACGTAATATCCGTCCGTCTCGCCGGTCACGAGGACGTGCAGCGCATGGTGAATGTCGTCATTCCATTGGGCGGCATACCCGGTGACATATGGGGCGGCGCATTGAGCAATATAGGGGCCGCGACCGAGGTAGCGCGCTTCGTTGGCGTCGTTCTCCAGAATCAGATGCACCTGGCGCTCGCGGCCGATGCTCGCATGTACGCGTTCCGCCAGCTCGGTGAGAATATGAGGCTCGGAGCCGTCGATGATCGCATGCACTGCATCCAGGCGAAGACCGTCGAAGTGATACTCATGCAGCCAGTATCGCGCGTTGTGGATGAAGAATTCGCGTACATTCCGGCTGCGCGGGCCGTCGAAATTGATCGCCGCGCCCCATGGGGTGTGGTGACATTCGCTAAAGAATTCTTTCGCGTAAACGTGAAGATAATTCCCTGCCGGCCCGAAGTGGTTGTACACCACGTCCAGCAGCACCATCAGGCCTCTTGCGTGCGCGGCCTGAATCAATGCCTTGAGGTCATCCGGGCGGCCGTAGCGGCTATCCGGCGCGTAGGGCAGCACGCCGTCGTAGCCCCAGTTGCGCGTACCCGGAAAATCCGCCACCGGCATCAGTTCAATCGCCGTTACGCCCAGCTCCACCAGATAGTCCAGCCGTTCGGCCACCCCCGCGAAGGTACCCTCGGGCGAGAACGTGCCCACGTGCAATTCATAGATCACGGCTTCTTCCCACGGGCGCCCGCGCCACGCTGCGTCCCGCCAGTCGAAGTCCCCCGGATCGATCACCTCGCTTGCGCCATGCACATCGTCTGGATTGAAGCGCGAAGCCGGGTCCGGCACACGCAGGCCGCCGTTTACCTCGAAGCGATAGCGCGTCCCCGCGCGAGCGTGGGATGTGACGAGTTCGAACCAGCCGTCACCCCGTGCGTCCATTGGCAGCACCCGCTCGGGTTGCACCAGATCGTGGTGGGCGACGCACAGCGCTACCTGTTCGCAGCCCGGCGCCCACAGACGAAAGCGCACGCCCTGCTCCGTGATCTGCGCGCCATAAGGCATGTCATGGGATCGTGTACGCAAGCCTGCCCCTTATCTTCACAGACTCTCTTCTCCGCCTATCTTCTTCGCTGAGTAGTGAGCTGGATTAGCCGCCGCATGGCGGCGTCGGTTGTTTTCAAACGTTGCGCGAGCGCGCTGCTCACGACGGCGGTGGCCTTTTCCACCATGAACAGGGTGACTAATGTATCCGCGGTCCGCGCATCGGAAGGAAACAAGGCGTGCCCCTTCATCGCTCTGCGATAGCTCTTGAAGAAATCGCGGCTTGCCAGCGCTTGCCAGTTATCCACCTGCTGCCGCAGCGCGGTGCCCGTTTCGGGTGAATCAGCCGCTACATGATCCAGCGCCGCCGCAGCCGCCTCCGAAAATGAGAGCAGCATTCCCGCCACGTCACGTAGCGGCGTATGCTTCCAGCGGCGCTCTGCCCAGTTCCGTCCAGGGTCGCCACCATAGTTGGTAATCAGGAAATCGTTACTTGACAGCCATACCTGACCGAGATGATAGTCACCGTGACAACGCGCCTTATTTGCCCCCGCCGCCGCCTCGGGGTGCGTGGTTGCCGCATGCATGATGCGCCGGTAGAGCCTGGGCCGGGCCGCCACCAGATCGTTCCCCACCACCTGCGTTGCATCGGGAAGCCACGGCAGTTCCGCTTCCAGCAATTTATACATTGCATCCAGCTGCATGTGCACACTGTTCACCCATGCGGCAATGTCGTCCTCTGTGATGGGCTCGCTGCCGAATGCACCGGGGGCGTCCGGAAGCGCGAGCGCCTGATGAAATTCCGCCGTGCGCAGACCCAGGGTTCTGATCAGGTCCATGTAAGCGGCATGGCGCGCGTCCGGCGGGTGCTCCGGCCGTGCCAGACACTCGTCCAGGAAGCGCTCCAGATAGTCCAGCGTATAAGCCCAGGCATTGCCCTGGTTCTCCCCGAAGCGCTCCAGGATCGCAAGCGTGGAGCGCTGGCCCTCGCCATCCGAGTATTCCACCGTGCCCGCCAGTTGGGTTATATGGGTAAACTTCGCCGTCTCCGTGAGAAATCGCGACACTTCCAGCTCCGGGTGCACGCCCGCGAGCAGCCAACGGTAGTTCTTCAACACCAGGTGATCGCCGAGGTTCACCACCAGGCGCCCGCGCTCGGATACGGTACGCGTTACCGTTGTCGTACTCGCGGGATACGTGAAGCCGGGGAAGGCGCGGGTTGCCTGAAACTGCAATTGCCCACCGCCAAACACAACGGTCGAGCCGCACTCCATGTTCGATACCACCGCATGGCAGAAAGCATCGTCCCAGAACGCGTCGAACAGGATTCCTATGCGCGCGCGCCGCCGCACCTTGGCCAGCGTGACATGCAGCAGGGCGCTTATACGGCTTTCGTCTTCGTCCTCCCATGCCAGCCCTAACGGGATCGCGTAGCGATACGATTCACCACCAGTGAGCGTTAATACCGCGGTGGCCAGGAGCCAACTACCGGATCCCGTGGACCACTCACACATTTCGCCAAGCTCGAATTTCTCCACTGCCGCATCTTTGTCCAGGAACCATGGCTGGGAACGGAAGAAGCGAGGAATGATTTGCCGCTCCAGTTGATCCCGCGCGCGGCGCACCATTAACCCGTTTACGGCCTCGCCGTCCTCCACGCGGCCAAAGAGGGTGCGCCATCCTGTCTCTACCAGCACCAGCACGGGCAGATCCGGCGGCACCGGACGCTCCTCGTGCCAGACGGGCGCCGCCACATCGGTGGCCAGACGGAAGGCATAGAACCCATGGCCGCTCAAGGTGAGCAGATACGGCAACTGACCGACAGGAGGAAATTTGCTGCGTCCCATCAGTTCCACCGGCACCCGGCCCTTGAACGGGCTCAAGTCCAACTCCACCGCCTGCGGCGCCCGCGATAGATTGGCCACGCACAGAATCGTTTCATCCTCGTGCTCGCGCAGATAGGCAAGAATCTTGCGATTTCCGGGCCGCAGAAAACTGAGTGTGCCACGGCCGAAGGCGCAATGCGCCTTGCGCATGGCAATCAACCGCCGCATCCAGTTGAGCAGCGACGAAGCATTGCGTTGTTGCGACTCCACATTCACCGCGCCGAAGCCATAGACAGGATCGACAATGGGCGGCAGAAACATACGCTCAGGTTCGGCGGTGGAAAAGCCGCCGTTGAGTCCCCCGCGCCACTGCATGGGCGTGCGGACACCATTGCGGTCGCCAAGCAGGAAGTTGTCACCCATACCGATCTCGTCACCGTAATAGAGGATCGGCGAGCCCGGCATGGTCATGAGCAGCAGATTCATCAGCTCGATGCGGTGCCGATCATTCTCCAGCAGCGGCGCGAGCCGGCGACAGATGCCAAGATTGAGGCGGGCGTCAGGGTCGATCGCGTAGGTCTGGTTGAGATAGTCTCGTTCGCGATCGGTGACCATCTCCAGGGTCAGTTCGTCGTGATTGCGCAGGAACACCGCCCACTGGCAGTTGTCCGGGATGTCCGGCGTTTGCTCCATGATCTCCACGACTGGATGGCGGTCCTCCTGCGCGATGGCCATGTACATGCGTGGCATGAGCGGAAAATGAAAGGCCATGTGGCATTCATCGCCGCTGCCAAAATACTGGCGCACATCCTCCGGCCACTGATTCGCCTCCGCCAGGAACATACGGTTGTGGTAGTGTTTATCCAGTTCGGCGCGCATGTGCTTTATCACTGCGTGGGTCTCCGGCAGGTTCTCGTTATTGGTACCCTCGCGCTCGCACAGATAAGGCATCGCATCCAGGCGCATGCCATCCACCCCGGCGTCGAGCCAGAACCGCATTACATGCATGATCGCGCTGAACACATGCGGGTTGGCAAAATTCAGGTCCGGCTGATGCGAGAAAAAGCGGTGCCAGTAATAAGCCTGGGCTTCCTCGTCCCACGTCCAGTTGGATTTTTCCGTGTCACTGAAGATGATGCGTGTTCCGCTGTATCTAGAATCGCTTTCTGACCACACGTAGTAGTCCCGCTTGCTTGAACCCGGCGGCGAACGCCGCGCCGCCTGGAACCAGGGATGCTGATCCGACGTATGATTGATGACCAGTTCGGTGATCACGCGCAGACCGCGGCGATGCGCTTCGTCGATGAACTTGTGGAAATCCGCCATCTCGCCAACGGCGGGATGGACGTTGTGATAGTCGGCAATATCGTAGCCGTCGTCGCGTCCCGGCGACGGATAGAACGGCAGCAGCCAGAGCGTATTCACGCCCAGCTCCTGCAGATAGTCGAGCTTGGATATCAGGCCCGGGAAATCTCCGATGCCATCATCGTTGCTGTCAAAGAATGTCTTGACGTGCAGCTCATAGATGATGGCGTCCTTGTACCACAGCGGATCGTCTTCTTGTTCCATAGCGTGCTTTCTTTTTGTACTGGGGATTCGGCGCATTTCGCCTTCGCGCCATGTTCAGGCTGACCGGAGCCCGAAAGGTGTGCAATGAAATAATTTGGCCCATTTCACCAATGATGACTATCTCTTATTGCGGAATATGTGCGGTAGCGTACGGAGATTCTCGACGAATGTCGCGATATTAACTCCATATTTAGCTTTGTGGCCGATATATGAGAACAGTGGTGTCCGGTTAAAACAGTGATGAGTGCCGGATTCAGGTTAATACGGCCCGGGCTGATTTTGGATTTTATCGCTTTAGTGAATAGCAGCCTACTTTACAGTTTTTCGGAACGTCCGCGGCTTCAATTATGCTATTCAATACTGATATTACCGATATTGGCTTGCCAAAGATTATCCATGAACTGGATGGTGTGACCACGCCACAGGCAAGCACCGGGCATCCCTCTCGGGAAGAACTCAGTCTCGCCGCTTCGCAAGGCCTGTACAGCCCGTCAAATGAGCATGACGCTTGCGGTGTCGGCTTCGTCGCCCACATCAAGGGCGTGAAGACTCACAGCATCGTCGAACAAGGGCTCAGAATCCTCAAGAACCTCGACCATCGCGGTGCAGTTGGCGCCGACAAACTCATGGGCGATGGCGCGGGCATCCTGATCCAAATCCCCGACGAGTTCTACCGCGCCGAGATGGCGTCGCAAGGCGTTACGCTGCCGTCACCCGGCGAGTACGGCGTCGGCATGGTCTTTCTTCCGAAGGAACATGCCTCACGGCTGGCCTGCGTTCAGGAAGTCGAACGGGCGATCAAGGCCGAGGGGCAGGCGTGCCTGGGTTGGCGGGATCTCCCGGTCGACAAGGACATGCCGATGTCACCGACCGTACGGGCCAAGGAGCCCATCATGCGTCAGGTTTTTATCGGCAGTGGGCCGGATGTGATCGTGCCGGACGCACTGGAGCGCAAACTCTACGTGATCCGCAAAACAGCATCCAGTGCGATTCAGGCGCTGAAGCTTACGCATGGCCGCGAGTACTACGTGCCGAGCATGAGTTGCCGCACGGTCATCTATAAGGGTCTGCTGCTGGCGGACCAGGTAGGAAGGTACTACACGGATCTGCGCGACCCGCGGGTAGTATCCGCGCTGGCACTCGTGCACCAACGCTTTTCGACCAACACTTTTCCCCAGTGGTCGCTGGCCCACCCCTATCGCATGGTGGCGCATAACGGCGAGATCAATACCGTCAAGGGCAACTTCAACTGGATGCGCGCGCGCGAGGGCGTGATGAAATCGCCCGTGCTCGGCGACGATTTGAAGAAGCTTTACCCGATCAGCCTGGAAGGCAAGTCCGACACGGCGATTTTCGACAATGTACTGGAACTGCTGACGATGAGCGGCTATCCGCTTGCTCACGCCGCGATGATGATGATCCCGGAGGCCTGGGAGCAGCATGCCACCATGGACGCGCGCCGCCGTGCGTTTTACGAATACCACGCCGCCATGCTCGAGCCTTGGGATGGTCCGGCCGCGATGGTCTTTACCGATGGCCGCCAGATCGGTGCCACGCTGGACCGCAACGGCCTTCGCCCGGCGCGCTATATCGTCACTGATGACGATCTGGTCGTGATGGCCTCCGAATCGGGCGTGCTGCCGATTCCTGAAAGCAGGATCATCAAGAAGTGGCGCCTTCAGCCCGGCAAGATGTTGCTGATCGACCTTGATCAGGGCCGCATCATCGATGACGAGGAGCTGAAGAACCAGCTCGCCTCAGCCAGGCCTTACCGCCAATGGATAGAGAACGTGCGCGTCAAGCTCAGGGACACACCAGTCGAGCGCGAGTCATCGACCCATGACGAACCCCTGCTCGACCGCCAGCAGGCATTCGGCTACACGCAGGAGGACCTGAAGTTCCTGCTCAGCCCGATGGTTATTGGTAGCGAGGAAGGTGTCGGTTCAATGGGCAACGACTCGCCGCTCGCGGTGCTATCGAACAAGAACAAGCTGCTCTACAATTACTTCAAGCAACTCTTCGCACAAGTCACCAACCCGCCGATCGACCCGATCCGCGAAGCGATCGTGATGTCGCTCGTGTCTTTCATCGGACCCAAGCCCAACCTGCTCGATATCAATGCCATCAACCCGCCGGTACGGCTGGAGGTACTCCAGCCGATTCTCGACTTCGACGACATGGCGCGGCTGCGTTACATCGAGAAACACACGGCCGGGAAGTTCAAGTGCCATGAGGTGGATATCACCTACCCGCTCGAGTGGAGTGGTAAAGCCGTCGAAGCCAAGCTGGCGTCGTTGTGTGCCGAGAGCGTGGATGCAATCAAGTCCGGCCACAATATCCTGATCATCAGCGACCGCGGGATGAATCGCGACCATGTCGCGATCCCCGCTCTGCTCGCGCTGTCCGCGATCCACCAGCACCTGGTGCGCGAGGGCTTGCGCACTGCCGCCGGCCTGGTGGTTGAAACGGGCTCGGCGCGTGAGGTCCACCACTTCGCCGTACTGGCTGGTTACGGCGCCGAGGCAGTGCACCCGTATCTTGCGATGGAAACCCTGGCCGCCCTGCACGAGGAGCTGCCGGGCAACCTTACCCCAGAGGAGGTGATTCACCGCTACGTCAAGGCGATCGGCAAGGGTTTGTCGAAGATCATGTCCAAAATGGGCGTGTCGACCTATATGAGCTATTGCGGTGCGCAGCTTTTCGAGGCCATTGGTCTGGACAAACCGCTGGTCGACAAGTTCTTCTGTGGAACCGCAAGCCAGATCGGCGGCATAGGCGTGTTCCAGGTCGCCGAGGAAGCGATCCGCATGCACCAGCAGGCGTTCGGCGACGACCCTGTATTGGCAGACATGCTCGACGCTGGTGGGGAGTATGCCTGGCGGGTGCGCGGTGAAGAGCATATGTGGACACCTGACGCGATTGCCAAGCTGCAGCACAGCACGCGCGCCAACAACTTCGAAACCTACCAGGAATACGCGCGGATCATCAACGATCAGTCACAGCGCCACTTGACACTGCGTGGCCTGTTCGAGTTCAAGGTCGAGCCGGGTAATGCGATTCCGGTCAGCGAGGTCGAGCTGGCCGCGGAAATCGTCAAGCGATTCGCCACCGGAGCAATGTCGCTTGGCTCAATTTCCACCGAGGCGCATGCAACGCTTGCGGTGGCGATGAGCCGCATCGGCGGCAAGAGTAACACCGGCGAGGGA
>JBKJYB010000002.1:0-4429 GCA_046716045.1 Nitrosospira sp. | reverse complement strand
AGTGGGTAAAGGAAACTTCCTCCACGGCGGGTCTGAATTTGCTTCAGTTTCATGGTGATGAATCCCCGGATTTTTGTCAGAAATTTTCACTGCCTTATATAAAGGCCGTGGGCGTCAGAGCCGGTATAGATTTGTTACAATACGCAACCCGTTATACCGGTGCCAGGGGATTGTTGCTGGATACTTATGTTGAAGGCGAGCCGGGTGGCACCGGACATGTGTTTGACTGGCGCCTGATTCCGCGAGATCTGCCGCTGCCATTGATACTTTCGGGTGGGCTGCATGCCGCCAACGTTACCGAAGCAATCAGGCAGGCTCATCCTTGGGCGGTGGATGTATCGAGCGGTGTGGAAGCTGCCAAAGGCATCAAGGACGCGGAAAAAATTGCTGCTTTCATGCAAGGAGTTCGAAATAGTGAAAGTTTATGATCTTCCTGACAGTCACGGTCACTTCGGCCCATACGGTGGCGTGTTCGTTGCCGAGACGCTGATGGCAGCGCTGGAGGAATTGCGCGTTCAATATGAACACTATCGCGGTGATGCCGATTTTCAGGCCGAATTTGCTTATGAGTTGAAGCACTATGTGGGACGGCCCAGCCCCATTTATCATGCAAAAAGATGGTCAGCGCATCTGGGAGGTGCGCAGATTCTGCTGAAGCGCGAAGATCTGAATCATACCGGCGCGCACAAAATCAACAATGCCATTGGACAGGCCCTTCTTGCCAGGCGCATGGGTAAGTCGCGTGTGATTGCCGAAACGGGCGCGGGTCAGCATGGCGTAGCCAGTGCCACGGTAGCCGCGCGTTATGGCATGGAATGTGTGGTATACATGGGTTCCGTGGATGTGGAGCGCCAGGCCGCCAACGTTTACCGGATGAAGCTACTGGGCGCCACGGTGGTGCCGGTCGAATCAGGCTCCCGGACACTGAAAGATGCGCTCAATGAGGCTATGCGCGATTGGGTTACCAACATCGAAGATACGTTCTACATCATCGGCACGGTGGCCGGACCACACCCTTATCCGATGATGGTGCGTGATTTTCAGGCAATTATTGGACGGGAAGCGATTGTGCAGATGCAGGAAGAATACGGGCGCCAGCCGGATACGTTAATCGCATGCGTGGGGGGCGGGTCCAATGCAATTGGCCTGTTTTACCCTTACCTGGACAGTAACATCCGCATGATAGGTGTAGAAGCGGCGGGGCTCGGCATTGAAAGTGGCCAGCATGCCGCCACCCTGACGCAAGGAAAACCCGGCGTGCTACATGGTAATCGCACTTATCTGATCCAGGATGAGAATGGGCAGATCATCGAGACGCACTCCATTTCGGCCGGTCTGGATTATCCTGGTGTCGGGCCGGAACATGCGTGGCTCAAGGACAGCCATCGTGCCGAATACGTGGGCATAACCGATGACGAGGCGCTGGCGGCTTTCCATGATCTGTGTCATTACGAAGGGATTATACCGGCGCTGGAATCCAGTCATGCGCTGGCTTATGCCGTCAAGCTTGCCCCCACGCTCAGCCAGGACAAGCTGCTGCTGGTAAATCTCTCCGGCCGCGGGGACAAGGATATGGCCACCGTGGCGCACGCTTCCAATATCACCCTCTAATCCAATCCCTTATTTCATGTCCCGCATTGCGACTACCTTTGACGAACTGCGCCAGCATGGCAGAAAAGCGTTGATTCCCTTTATCACCGCCGGCGATCCCGAACCTGCGATGATGGTGCCGTTGATGCATGAACTGGTTAAGGCGGGTGCCGATATCATCGAACTGGGCGTGCCTTTTTCCGATCCCATGGCTGATGGGCCGACCATACAGCGATCCTCCGAGCGGGCGTTAAAGCATCATGTTGGCTTGAAGGATGTCTTGACCATGGTGGAGGAATTCAGAGAAAACGACACCTCCACGCCGGTAGTGTTAATGGGCTACGCTAATCCGATAGAAGCAATGGGATACGAGAAATTCACGGTAAGAGCAAAAGCGTGTGGCGTAGACGGGGTGTTAACGGTGGATTATCCGCCGGAAGAGTCGGGGGAATGGGTGAAATATCTGGAACGCCAGCAGATCGACGCAATCTTCCTGCTGTCTCCCACCACTCCGCAGGCGCGCATTGAACATGTAGCGGAAATGGCGAAGGGATATGTATATTACGTTTCGCTAAAAGGAGTGACTGGCGCATTAAGCCTTGATTTGAGCGATGTGGCTAACAAGTTGACTCAATTGCGTTCACACATTTCCATTCCCATTGGTGTCGGTTTCGGTATACGCGACAGCACGACAGCCAGGGCGGTGGCGGAGCTTGCGGACGCAGTGGTGGTCGGTAGCCGCATTATCGAGGAGATAGAAAACTCGCCCAAAGGGGAGATACTGGCGAATGTGAGTCGTTTGGTAAGAAGCCTGCGAAGTGCAATTGACGAAGCGGGTACTGATCACACAAACTTATGAGCTGGTTTCAGAAACTTCTCCCGCCAAAAATCAAGCGCAAGGAAAGCGGCGAAAAGAAAGTCGTGCCCGAAGGGCTGTGGAGCAAATGCGCCTCCTGCGAAGCCGTGCTGTATTACTCCGATCTGGGAAATAATCTCAATGTCTGCCCCAAGTGCAACCATCACAATCGTATTTCCGCCAGAGTACGCCTTGATTTGTTACTGGATGCCGAGGGACGCTATGAGATCGGTGCGGAAGTACTTTCGCTTGACCCGCTTAAGTTCAAGGATAGCAAGCGCTACATTGACCGGTTATCGGATGCGAAAAAAGATACAGACGAAGACGATGCCCTGGTGGTGATGCAGGGGAGTGTACAAACCGTGCCCCTGGTTGCGGCGGCGTTTGAATTCGGCTTCATGGGCGGTTCGATGGGGTCGGTGGTGGGTGAGCGCTTCACGCGCGGGGTGCGGGTATGCGTGGAACAGCGTCTGCCCTTTGTATGTTTTTCCGCCAGCGGCGGGGCGCGCATGCAGGAAGGGTTGCTATCGCTCATGCAAATGGCCAAGACATCGGCGGCCCTAACCCAGTTGAGTCAGCAGCGGCTTCCTTTTATTTCGGTACTTACCGATCCCACCATGGGCGGCGTATCGGCCAGTTTTGCTTTCATAGGTGACGTGGTAATCGCCGAGCCGGGAGCGCTGATTGGTTTTGCGGGGCCGCGCGTGATCGAGCAGACGGTGCGCCAAACCCTGCCGGAAGGCTTTCAACGTGCCGAATTCCTGTTGGAGCATGGCGCGATAGACATGATCGTGGACCGCAGACGCATGCGCGACAAGCTCGCCAACCTGTGTACGCTGCTGATGCACACGTCTGCGCCGGCCGCGTGATTTCTGGCCGCGCCCCAGTCTAATCGTATCCCGGCTTTATGCTATACGTATGGAATGGCATGAGGCGCCGATGATGGAATCAGAATCAGATTCAGAATCCAGAACGCTTTCCGGCTGGCTGACCTGTCTCGAACGTCTCCATCCCAAGGCTATCGAGATGGGGTTGGAGCGTGTAAATCGCGTCGGGATCGAGCTGGGCCTTGCGTCATCTTTTCCCATCATCATAGTCGGTGGGACCAATGGCAAAGGGTCAACGTGCGCCATGATGGAGGCGATTCTGAGCTGTGCCGGGTACCGTGTGGGCTGTTACACGTCGCCCCACCTGCTGCGTTATAACGAGCGGGTGCGGATAAGCCGGCAAGAGGTGAGTGACGGAGAATTGTGCAGTGCTTTTGATGTTGTGGAATCAGCCCGCATCAGCAGCGGTATTTCCCTGACCTATTTCGAGTTCGGTACACTGGCGGCGATGCAATTATTCAGTCAAGCCGGCGTGGACGTTGCGATTCTGGAGGTGGGGCTGGGCGGACGGCTGGATGCGGTCAACATTTTTGATGCCGATTGTGCGGTGCTCACCAGCATCGACTTCGATCATATGGACTATCTCGGTGACACCCGGGAAAAAATAGGATTCGAGAAGGCGGGAATTTTCAGAAGCGGGCGGCCCGCAATCTGTGCGGAGCCGGATATTCCCACGAGTGTCCGGCATCATGCAAATACCATCGGTGCGAATTTGATGCACATCGGCGAACACTTCGGCTATTCAGCCAGTGCAGCCGATGCAAACCTATGGGGTTATTGGGGACCTGGCGGAAAACGTCATTCGCTTCCCCATCCCGCCCTGCGCGGCGCCTATCAGTTGCGCAACGCCAGTGCCTGCCTGGCGGCACTCGATACCGTCCGGGATCGTTTGCCGATTACCATGAGCGACGTACGCCAAGGCTTGCTGGACATCACATTACCAGGGAGGTTTCAGGTATTACCCGGCCGGCCTGCAACGGTGCTTGATGTGGCACACAATCCTGGTGCCGCGCATGCGCTGGCTATTAACCTTGGCAGCATGGGACACTACCGGAAAACTTATGCGGTATTCGCAATGCTAAAGGATAAGGATATT
>JBKJYB010000001.1:0-11808 GCA_046716045.1 Nitrosospira sp. | reverse complement strand
AGATTCAAAACCAGCCATTTGGTCGACTGTTGAAGTGCGGGCGTAACCAATAATCATAAATCTATCATAAGGTTCTAAAGTATGCGATAGAAATACTATCAAAACTAAAATATGACTTTATAGACAGTCTTTATCGCCTATTTTGAAACTATCACTAGGGCTTGCCCTATTGGTAGCTTGGCTCACCCATAGATTTCCTAAGTTGCCATCCTTTCGATAGGCAAACGCTTATCCATATCTAATTCAAACCACCCATAAGGATTTATGTGGGCATAAATCAGCGGCGTCAACGCCCTGAAATCAGCCGCGGTCATTCGACCATGCCAAACACTGTCTTTAAGCACTTGTTGAATCATTAATGTGTTCACATAAACCAAGCAAAGCTGCAACAGATGCAGCGATAATACCGACAGCTCTTGGTCTTCTATCCGATTACTCGATATTTCACTGCCGTCGCCATAAAAGATAAAACCGTTAGCGCTATTCCAATTCTCCACCACATTCAATCCCGCGTGTATTTCTTGGCGCATGGCTTCTGAAATAATGTACTGGCACAGAAAGATGGTTTTAACGACTTTACCAAGTTCCGCCAGTGCTTTGTAGGTCGGATGTTGAACGTTATTGCGCGTGAAGCGGGATAAGATCGCCTCAGCCTGGGCCGTGCCCAATTTTAACGCCGTTGTGTATTTCACCATTTCATCGTATTGCTGGCGGATCAGTTCCCAATTGATGGAACGGGTCAGGATGGACTCAAGATTGGAGTAACGAACTCCGCTGCCCGCCTCTGGCAGGTACAATTTTTGTGAGGCAATACGTTTTAACCGGGGCATTAAGTTAAACCCTAACAAATGGCAAAACGCAAAGCCGACTTCACTTTGGCCATGGCTATCGGTATAACTTTTCTGTATGTCGATATCGGCTTTATGACGCAATACGCCTTCGATCATTGCCGCCACTTCAGAGGATGAACAGCGCTTTAGCTGAGAATAGATGCAGACAGATTGCCCCTCGACGTGCCAGTAAATCATCACCCCACTGCCGCCGTAGCGGACATGCCACTCCGTCATGAGATTCTGGTCCCAGGCGCCGAATTTTTTGGAATCCGAAGCACAACTGGTTGTCCCTTCTCCCCAAATTTCAGGAAGCCTTACGGCCAGTGTCGCATTGGCGATTTGCGCAATCGCCTCCCGTAATGTATTTTTCTCAAGGAATGAATGCTTAATGTGGAGCAGTTCTTTATAACTGGCATCGTGGCCACCGGCGGCAATTCGTTTTAAGCCAGCGTTCGTGCCCAGCGCGAACAGGCACAACAATAAACGTTTTTGTATCGTGTCTTGGTCTAATGTTTCACGTTGCCGGCTACTCTGAAACAGCTGGGTAAAATCAACCCGCAGGTCGGCTTCCTTTAGGACATCAAGCAGCCCCGTTGCAGACCAACGGCTGAATATCTCGGCTTTGAGACGAGCCAAATTTTCAGGTTCCACTTGGGGTTCTTGCGGGGTGATCCGAATCCGGTTTTTACCTATGGGAATAATTTTGACCAAGGGATTTTTGGGCATTTCATTGTTTGTGTGCGTGAGGGCGCGCTCTAAATTCGCTTTCAATTGCGAAATCAGATCTTCTGGGTTCTTGGGTAAATTTAACGCCTCATAATAGGCGTCACTGTTGTTGCCAAAGTCGCCCGGCAAGTCTTCGTCCGGATTACGGTAACGATAAGCGCCCACCACCCAGATTTCTTTGCTTCGCAAGCGTTCACGCAAAGCCTGTAATACCCCAATTTCGTAATTGATGCGGTTAATCCGGTCATCGCCGTCTTTATCCTGTTCGATGACCCTATCAAACCGTTTGGGCTTGATAACGCCAGCGACAGGAATAGCAGTCAGGTCAATAAAATATTGGCTACGATGTTCCCGGTTGCTTTTAAGGAAACTCAAGGCATCCAGCACAGGCTTGTGGCTGCTGTTGTTGCTGCGAAATTCCAAGGTATCGAGCAGGGGCACGATCATACGCCGATAATGATTGCCGTAAGAACGCCGAACCACTTGGTGGACTTCCTCCTGATAGGCTTTACCGCTCGACTTGTACTCCTTCACCAGGTTTTTCAGGGTTTCCAAGCCAACCTTAGGGTACAAAACGTCTTTAATGACCCCTTCAGGCTGTTCAACCGCAACTTCGGCCAATTTGAATAGCAGCCCGGTTTTACCGTGGACTTGTTTTAAATTCTCAAGCAGTTTCTTATCGATCTTATTTTCGGCACGTTTGCCAATGTTATGGACTACTTGAATCAGCAGGTCGATCAAATTATCCGTAATTTCCATTTGGCGTTGCCAGCAAAAAATTGCCACCAAGGCATAACAGGTCACGTCGGGGTGGCGGCGCAACTCCCAAGCCGATTCAGCCGAAGCCCGTCGATAATATTTTTGCAGCCATTTCGTGGGCAGTGATGCCAGCAGTTCATCAGGTATGCCCAGTTCACGGAGGTAGCCAATTTTTTCAACGGCTTGCAAAATTCGGTCAAGCCCCGCTTTTCCGGTATCGTCTTTTAACCAAATGACACTCGAAAAGGTGCTGCTTAGTGCAACACTCTCGACACCTTCGCCTTCAGCAACATTGAGCAAGCTGTCAATCAATGATTTTGTTTTCGGATTTAAGCCGTTAGTAATCCGATTGAATAAATCCGTTTCAAACGTATGTATCGTTGAGCGGATCAATCGTTCAAGCCGCACTGATCCGGGCGGCTCTATACGGCGATTCGTGAACCAATGGATGGCGAAGTCCTGCAACGAATTAAAGGTTGGATCTAACGGCAGCATCTCAGTCCGTAATACACTGGCCAACTCAGACCTATCTTTTTCACGAGCACGACGGATTCCCAAAAATGAAAGAATTTCAGCCCGGTCACGTTTGCCCGTGCGGCCAATGAATTCGTAATGGCTTAAATTGTCACCAGAAACGCCAATTTGATTGGCCAAATAGCCCAGAACCGCCTCAGGGATTTCACGGCAATGCTCGGGAAAATACCCTTCATTTTGAAAATATTTGAGTGACACAACAAAACCCAAACGGCCATGAGGCGTTTTTTTATACAGCAGTTCAGACTCTTCAGTCGTCAAATGCCAATGGGCATGTAATTCATCTTCTTGCCATTGCCACTTCACAATAGAATCCCTTCACGCACTGATTTCATAGAACAAAAATACTATCATTAGACTAATCTAATTGATAGAACTTTTTAGCAAAATAATCATTACTGTTTTTTGATGCCAGGAAATTCATTCCAACGAAGATGGCACTTTTGGCAGCTATGTGGTAACTACCTCTATAGCGACTTCCTGGAGGGGCTGCTCAAGGCCGAGGCGGCGGGGCGCAATGTGAGAAAACAGAACATGCTCACACGCCTGGCGGGGTTCCCGGCGATCAAGACGCTGGATGATTTCGATTATGAATTTGCCCAAGGTGTGAAGCGCAGCCAAATCGAGGAATTGGCGGGGCTGGGCTTTGTCGCGCGCAACGAAAATGTCGTGCTCATCGGACCCAGCGGAGTGGGCAAGACCCATTTGGCGATTGCCTTGGGTTATCGGGCGGCGCAGGCCGGCATCAAGACACGTTTTACCACCGCTGCTGATCTGCTGCTGACACTGACCGCCGCGCACACGCAGAATCAACTGAAAAGCGTCATGCATCGGGCCATCAATAGCTATCGCCTGCTCATCATTGATGAAATCGGCTATCTACCGATGAACCGCGAGCAGGCCAACCTGTTCTTCCAGGTGATCGCGGCCCGCTATGAGAAGGGCAGCTTGGTCGTTACCAGTAACTTGCCTTTCGGCCAGTGGGATACCACTTTTGCTCAGGACGCCACGCTGACCGCCGCGCTACTGGATCGCCTGCTGCACCATGCGCGCATCGTGCCGATTGCCGGTGAAAGCTACCGCCTCAAGCATCAGTGTGCGGCGGGAATGATCAAACCGAAGCGGGAGAAGTTGCTGCCGGCATGAGCAGGGAGTGCATGACAAATTAATGGGGGTGTATCAGTTCTAAATCGCTGCTCAATGGAAAACTGTATCAATTCTAAATTGCTGTTGACAGGAAAACTGTATCAATTCTAAATTGCTGTTGACAGGTGCAGGCGCCCAACAGATTGAGGTTGTAGCCGTTGATCACCCGCCGATAAAAGGCTTTGCCATCCATGATGCGAGGAAGCGCATCGAAAAGACCTTGCAGTGCTTTCCTCGCGTGCCCAGACGCTGCATTGTCGACAGTTATATGCAGTGTAAAATAATAAGGATCAATACCTAACTCGTTCAACTCGTAAGCAGAAATCAGCAAATGCAATGGCAACTGTTCATAGCCCAGGTTGTACCCGATCGCTTCAGGCAAAAAATCGGCTGCATGATAAGCAAGCGACAGCTGGATTGCTCCCTTGTACGAAATGCGCATTGCTCAGCTTGTCCCATTGGTTGCAGCCATGCGTAGCAAGCAGTTTTTTAAAAATTACGACATGATTCTTGTCCGGGATTCCCTCACCGAGTTCCTCGAGATAAATCCGGATCAGCGCAGAAAAACGTGCATCGCGCCAGCGATCTACCAAACCGTAAAGCCATGCGCCATCTACCAGCTTGGTAAGCGCGACGGATTTTAAAAAAAATAGCGCATGCGACTTGCTGGTGAAGTAGCGCCTCGCGTCGCCGGCTTTGCGGGCCTCCAGATATTCGCGGTATTGATCCCCAACCTGCCTGGCATTGGATTCGATCCAGGAAGAAAGTGCGCCCAAGTCGCGGGGTAGATGGGCGTCGAATTGCTCGGCCGCTCTCAGCTGCTCAGCCAGATAAAAGCGGGAGCGCGCCAAAGCAGCTTCGTCAGGAACGTTATCCAGGAGGCTAGAGTAAAGCTGCTTTGCCTCAGAACTTGGCGCTCTTAGGACCGGATGCACAATGTGTGCCGCCTCGACTTTTAGCATTATCTAACTCACCCCCAGCATTCCCAGCCCAGCGACAGTTATAAGAATGAACGTTCCCCAGAACAAAAGTGTGTCATTCATCGCGATCTCCTTGTGTTCGTTCAGATTGCGTTAAAATCCTCCTCTTTTCTGTAAAATGCATCTGTGCGATAGTCCGCATAGGGCGGATTCAACTTTGAAGTGCAACTTTTGTAACGAAATTTGGAGGCAAGTTGCGGTAGTACGGTGCCTCTTAAACGACCAAGTAGAAGGAGCACAGATAAAGAAGGAGGTGGATTCTAATTCCTACCGGGAACAGGGAATGAAAACTGTGGTCGTCCCCTGTGTTTTTGAGCCATTAAATGGACGAGTCATCAATTCCAGTAATTTTAGCTTTGACAAGACATGACGTTTATCCGTATTGTTCGCGCCATGCCTTTTTACGAGTCACATATTCAGGATGAGCTTCTGCCTGATTCCATTTTTCATGGAAAATAGCCGCGCTTTCCGCTTTCGCCAGTTCGCCAGTACCTTTTTCGTTTAAAGCGTAATCATTGTTTTTGTTATATTTTATGCCGGCTTTATAATTCGCGTAACGTCGCGCGCGGGTGTATCCCATCTGCAAGAATTTTCGCGCCATATCCGCACCGACGAAGTCTCCGGCTCTCAAATAATCTTCAAACATTCTGTAAAGAACGGCACTGCTGTTCCGAGCGATCTCTGGCGTTTTAAAACGCCAGTGCGGCGTTAACTCGCTTTTATAGGGCTCGCATATCAACACGCCCTGCTCGCCTTTACCGACGCAATATTTTTCCGGCTTCTCGCGATAGTCGACGTCAGGTTTCCATGGATAGCTTTGCTTATCAAAATTCAGATAAGTGCGATTTTGCCGCTTTGTCATGCTGATCCTTCACGAGAAATACATGCAGCAAGCAGAGATGGCCGCCCTGGTAATGCGGGGAACGAAACTGCCAATAGCGCTTATATCTTCATCCTCCATGTGGTAGTAATCGCGCGGCTGGGGCCAACACTCGCGCTCCGCTCGATATGTTCAGACCGATTGCTTTTTGATTTTACCGGATAAAAAACCCCAGCTGCAGGATCTCGATATAAGCTGCGACATGCACCGGCTCGATGTGGCACAGCTTGGAGCCAGCCCAGAGTGACCGAACTACGAGCACTAAACTCACGAACAGCGTTCATCTCGATAAGCTTTCCATTCTTGCCAGTCCAAGATACCACGTTTGAGAGCGACGGCCCGGGATGAACCGGATGCGCTTGGCAACTGCCACCGCCTTGCTGGATCGTGAGCGGTAGTATTGAGGATTAGCTTGGCCATGGCTTTGCCATGCGGGGTAATAATAACTTCTTCACAATTCTCGACCCCGTCGAGCAACGTGCCAGTTTGTTCTTGGCCTCGTAGGCACCTATCACGCATCGCCTCTCCAAATACATAAGCTAGACTATCCGTCTAGGTTAATAGAACATGTGACCCGATTAATAACAAGCCCTGCGCGCGCTGGGCCCCAGCCGACATTGCCAAGGTAAATTTATGACATTCCACTTTTCGACGGATTAGCTTTAACAGCTATCGTGAGCGCATTCCATCGGTGATATAAACACGATTCAAGATTTCACTTTCACTTGGTCGTGGCAATAAAGACAGGTCTTGCTCCCAGCGCAGGACAATATCAGGTAAGGCTTTTAATGTCGTTGTGTCCTCACCCAAGACGGTCAGGAACTCGCACGCCGCGCCCGCCCAGACATCCATAGGCTTGCGCCAGGCCTCGCCATTTTTTCGTTGCGGCATGTAAGGGTAGGCGATGCGCCATTGAACCCCTTGCAGTTTATGCATGAGCGCATCCCCTTTCTCAGCATCATAGAATAATGCGGGTACGAGCATCAGGTCACCGGTCCTGCTGGCTCTTGCGGCAGCACTGTCCGTGAGTGGAGTAAGCCATAATTTAGCGGATTTTATGGTCTCGGATCCTGGCTCTTCAGGATCTGTTGCAATCTCGAATTGATATTGAAGCGCAGCTTCCCGGCTGAAAGTTGCGAGCTTGAGACTTAACGCATCGTTAGAGTCCTGGACAATGCTCAAGCGGGAATACCCATTATCTTTCGCATTTTTCAAGAGTGCCTTGATCTGTGTTTGAAGGCCGGGAAACCGGTAATACCAATTATTTTTTTCAGGCGGGTCGAGAAACGAAACAGGAAGCACGGTAGGAATTGCCCAGCGCGCCGATGCTTCCAGGTACCGTGATTCCCAGCCCGGGAGATAAGGAGCCAGGATAATGCTATTGGAGTTATCTTGGAGGCGCTTATTCAGCTGAGCAATGGCGTCCTCGGGATCACGAAAATAAAGAATGTCGATTGCGGCAACGCGGTTTTTCGATGTGCTTGTTGGACAGTTTTGCATCTTCCAGGCAAGCCTATCCGCTGCTGCATTCTGCCCCGGTGTTGGCAATAGTCCCAGAACGACAACCCGAGATTCTTTTTTGATCGCAAGGTCGTTGATGCCTGAAAGATATACTACCAGGCCCGCCACTTCGTCATCCGCCAGACTGAAGCGCGGCATCGCTGGATCAAGCCGCGTGCCGCCCGCGGTAATACCCGATCGCATGGCCCTGGCGAAGCTTCCACGATCATAGGGTACACCGGCAGCACCGGCACGGCGTGCGGTATAAGGTTTACTCAGATTTATCCAGCGGATGTCTGGAGCGCGGATGAAAGCCTCGCCGCCCCCTCGCGCATCCTGGCCGTGACAACCCGCGCACGCGATGAACGCGCCCGTTAAAGCAACACCACCATGCAGCGTTGCGCCAATCTCCCGGCCGTCGCGGCCAATACCTTTTTCGTAAATCGAACGACCGAGATTAAGCTCTGCATTTTCTAACCCGGCCATTGCGCAATTGCAGAATAAGAATGAAAGCAGAAGGATTTGACGAGCGTGTCGGATCATTCGGAGTTGATCAGTTCTTGCCACTCAGGCGAAGCAAGTCGGCGGCTATACGCTCCGGTGGCGAATCCGGGCGTAGCTTTAGCCAATGTGCTTGGCTGGCGTTACCGGCAATCAGCAAAGTCCCGTGGTTGGTGGGATCGTTAGTCCATTGTCCCAGCCGTCCGAGAACCGCAGCCATAACTGCTTCTTCGGCTACCAGAAACCGCCAGCCAGGCACATCGGCATTTTGTTTTGCGGCAAATTTTTTCAATACAGCGGGATTGTCACGCTTTGGATCGACCGACAACGAAAGAAACATAATTTCGGAACCGAAGCGTTCCCCCAACTGCCTACGTACTGATTGCAGGCGTTGTGTCTGCATCGGGCAAGCGTCTTTGCAATTAGTAAATATGACATTGATCAAAACTACGCGACCGCTTAACAGGTCGCTGAAGAAACGATGCGAAACACCATCCTGATCGACCAGGACATCGTCCCCGAAATAACTGCGGGACCGCTCCTGCTTATCAGCTCCTTGTGGGGCGCTTGACGTCGCTTGGGGAGTAGCCGATGTGGCGACTGCCAGTCCTAACAGCCCCGACACGATGATTTCAGCGAGTCTTCGCATGAGAGTGTTTTTCCCTAGAGGGTATGTTGCCAGTTACCGTGTTGACGGCATCAATCAAGGTTTCCGGCGTGACCATGCCAACCCAGCGCAACCATCGGCCTGTGCTTGTATTTCCAACCAGGATGGTGGGCGGGTGGTTTTCCGGCCGCCCGCCGACGGGAACACCATATGCTCGCAGTGCCTGTTCGATATCCACGGGGTGCCCTGTCAGCCAGTACCAATGCGGTCCTGCACCAATTCTTCGGGCATAGGTACGAAGCTTCTCGGGTGTATCGTTAACGGGGTCAACCGAAATGGAAACCAGAATGACTTCTTTCCCCAGACGACCTGATAGTTGCTGCTCGGTGCTGCGCATAATCGCGCTGAACGCGGGACAGATTGTGGTGCAGGAAGTAAATACGAAATTCAGGATCACGACTCGATTGTGCATCAAGCCGGATAATGTCTGTTCGCGGCCTTCGCTATCGTGCAGAACCACTTCTGGCAATGTAATTTTCGTTTCGTGGGCGCTGTAAGTCGAGGATCTGTGAGCTGCATGCGGATCGGCGCCTTGTGTCTGCACCTCGGCCGCCATGGGCAGAGCAGCCAGGAACAGAAGCACCTGCTTGATCATGGGTTCGCTTCCCGATCGCCGTTCGATTTCTCCAGGACCAAAACCGTAGCAAAAACCGATTGTAGTGGGCGATCGCCTTCGACATGCACGTAATAGCCTCCGGTCCCGGATAGGGTACCGGTGACAATCCATTCTCCAGGTTTGTTCGCATCAGCGTGAAGGGGCCAGTAAACAGCGGCTCCGCCGTGAGTTGGAACAATACGCAACCGCAAGGAGTTGTCTCGGACTAATGCAATATCCTGGGCATTCTTTACCCCCAGCCGGAAACTCAATGGCGTTCCGGCGGTAACTCTCTGCACACTATCACTCAGCCATTGCATGGCGATGCCTGCGTCGGCATCCGCCTTTTTTGGAGCTTCAATCTTCAGCCCGACACATTCACGTATAGCCGGCGTCTCGCTCGCCAGAGCCAGCACCATGCGCCCGGCCGATGGCAGACGGATGACTGCCGCATACTGTCCTGGCCCCACCTCGCGCAAACCGCGCTGAATAACCATTGCCGCCATCGGCACATGACCATAAGTGCGTACGCCTGAACTGGGAGAATTCATCCCTTCCATATAATGGTAGATAGTACGCTCTGCTGGTGTGGCGAAAAAAGCGCCTGCATTGTCCAGTGAGGCGGACATGCTTGAGGCGCGTGGTAGATTTGCGGTCTCCCCGACCGGAACAGCTCCCGCAGGAACGAATTTCAGGAATGCTTGCGCGCTATCCAGGCTGGCAAGAGATAGAAGGCCTATTTGTTCGCTCTGAAGTGCTCTCACGTAAGCGTATTGCGCGGAAAACATCACATCGTAGGGCTGCCCTGAAATTGTCAGGCGGTGTTTTTCTTTCCCGGTAACCGCATCAAAAACATAGAGCCGGTGCTGGCTAGGGTTGACAATCAACACATAACGACCGTCCGGCGTTACCTTCGCCGGTCCCAAGCCGGGCTCGATCGTCAAGCTGTCCACGGGGTTTCCCTGCGGATCGTAGCGGTGAATGCGCCCCGCCTTGCCATCAATAACCCAAAGTGACAGCGCCTTGTTCACGAAAATCAGCCCAAGTGGCTCAAAGCCCAAGCTGATGGCATGCACGATCTTGAGCGTGCTGGCATCGACAATAGTCACGGCACCCGCTTGCCGGCTGCTGATATAGGCGTAACGGCCGTCTTCGGAAAACGCAAACTCATGATGGCCGGCCGGTAAAGCAATGTGCGTCAGCGGTTTTCTGCTGATCGTATCGACCACCTCGACGGCGCTTTCTTCGCCTTCCGATCCCGCTTGTCCAACCCAGAGAAGGCGCTCATCCGGCTGCAAAGCGAGACGCGTCGGGCGACCCGGCAGTGACAAATGATCGAGTACTTTCAGGGTTTGCAAATCGGCGATGGCGAGTTTCTTTTCCTTGGGCAAAGCGACAAATAAAAGGGCATCGTCTGCTGTTTTTAACCAGTCAAAGCCTCGGCCCTCCAGTTTTATCGCCGCATACAGACTACTGCGGCCCCCGAAACTCACCGAAGGATCCAGCACCGAGACGCTTGGCTCCACATCGAGACTCAGCACGTAGTAACCCGTCAGATCCAGCAAGGGACGCTGCATTAGATTGCCGCTGAGATATCTGGCGATGCGTTGCCCGCAAACTGGCACGGCGCCGGACATTGCATCGGTCTCCCGATCGAGCCAAGCACCCATAGCCCAACTGCTGAGCGGCTGGCCGTCGCCAAGACGTTTGCCGTCAAGCCGCAAGCGTACGGATTGCCCGGCTTGCGGCGTCAGCGGTGCATCGGCGTCAATCGCCTCCACGCGTACGCGCAGGCTGATGCCTTCACGCTCGATCATGCGATCCGCATAGCGTGGCGGCTCCGCCTGGGCGGTGCCAAAAACTAGGGAGAGGCTGAGAATGCTGCATCGCCACTGCATTACGATCAATTACAGCTGTCGCGTAACGGGTGGGGAAATAGGCCGCTCAGCCAATGCCACCAAGGGCGTTCAACCCGAACGATTGCCCATAAGCCGTTGGTGATGCCAAAACCGCCATGGTCGCGCCAGAGGTAGTCCCCGGCTACGCGATGCTTTCCGCCCGCGCGCGGGAATACCATATCAAAGTGGGCCATTGGCGTCACGCTTTCCTGCCCTCCTAAACTCATCCCCAATGCGTTCTTGCCTACACAAATGGACGGAGCATGCCAATCTTCAGGACGGCTTCCCATTGGATAGCCGCTGGCCTGCGTCTTCTCCGCAAGGTAGGGATCACGCATCCAATGGTGGCCGTGCAATTCAACTGTCGATGCGCGACCGACGCCGGTTGGCATCAATGTGCGGATTCGCATTTCTTGGCCAGCGCGCACTGTCATGATAGGCACATAAGGTTCGCCCACATTCTGGTCCGCGCTAATCACGGTGCCCCCTGTCGGGTCCGTTCGATTTTCACAGCAATTATTACTGAATGCCTGCCAGGCGCTGGCGGCGCCACCAAATCCTTCTTTGCCAAATGGCGCATCCGGCGGCAAGCCAAAGCGAAACCACATCGGCTCGGTGCCGTAATTGATCGCCATATGTCCCGAATCATGCGCATCCTCGGGTGCGGTTCGCATGGGATCTTCGCCTGCTTTCTCTTTTTCTGCAGCCAGGTTCGCCACAGCTGAACCATCTGCGTAACGCAGATTCAGCCCCTTCTGATGCACCATCACCAAGTCGCGGAAGCTGCGT